>NZ_QKSL01000010.1:0-143533 GCF_003234615.1 Curtobacterium sp. MCPF17_001 | reverse complement strand
CCCGCCAGCCGCACCCGCCCGCCGCAGGCGCCGCCGCGCCGAGCCCCCGCTCCCGCACCCCTCAGGCTGCGCCGAGCCCGCGCTCTCCGGACCTCGCGTCCGCGGCCTCACGCTCGAGCCGCTCGATGCGCCGCATCGCCGCCCGCTCGCTGCCCGTCTGGTTGCCCAGCACGCCGGTGATGCCGTCGAGGACCAGCCCGGTCGCCCGGTCGACGGGCAGCTCGATCGGACCGATCATGGGTGCCCGGATCCCGAGCAGCGCCCGGTGTCGCGGGTCGAGGGTCGACACCGCGCCCTGGTAGATCGCTCGGTAGCCGGGTCGGAGCATCGCGGCGAGGGGCGGGTTCTTGATGAACCGCAGGACCTCACGGGTCCGGGGTGTGACGGCGAGCTCGCCGCGGTCGAGGTAGCCGTCCATCTGCGCGCGGAGTTCGACCTCGGTCTCGGGGGCGTCGTGCACGCGCATCAGGCGTCCGGCGACGGCCCACTCGCGGACGTAGGCGTCGGCACCACCGGGGATCGGCTCGCCCCAGCGCTGGGCGGTGCGGAGGAACGCGTCGGTGAACGCGAGGTGCACCCAGCGGGCGAGATCCGGGTCGTTCGCCGTGTACGGCCGTCCGATGCCGTGACCGTCGACGTACAGGCCGCGCACCCGCTCGTGGAGCCGGAGCACCCATTCGCTGCCGGAGGTGGCGGTGTCGGTGTCGCCGTGGGTGACGGTGTAGATCCAGCGGATGGTGCCCGCGAGCCGGCCGAACGGGTCTTCCTTGTACCGGGAGTGGTCCGCGACCCCGGCGAGCGCCCCGGGGTGCAGGGCCTGGACGAGGAGCGCCCGGACGCCGGCGACGATGGTCTGGTTGCCGCCGTGCACGGACCAGGTGGCGGAGCCGGGGCCGAAGAAGCCGGCGTCGGTTCCCTTCTCGAGCTCGTCCACCCACTCCGGGCTGCCGTGGGTGTTGCCCGTGAACGTGGCCTGCAAGCGGGTGCGGAACGCATCGGTGACGAACGACATGCCGTCATGGTCCGTCGGCCCCCTGACAGCGCACCGGACACTCGCCGGAAACCGCGTCTGCGCCGATGAGCGTCCCGAGCAACGTCCGAGGCACCCGCGGCACCCGAGGCACCCGCGGCACCCCCGGCGACCACCGCTGCCGACGCGCGCACCGCCCTCGTCTGACAACCCCTCGGGTCCGCCCGCTAGGTTGGTCGACGTGAGCATCGACACGCCTCGTCCCTGGCTTGCCTCCTACGCGTCAGGGGTGCCGCACGACATCGAACCGATGACGGGGTCCCTGCCGGATCTCGTGGAGCAGTCGGCACGGCGCTTCCCGAAGGCGGTCGCGCTCGAGTTCTTCACGCGGGAGACCACGTACGCCCAGCTCGAGGAGCAGATCGCCCGTGCCGCGAACGGGCTGCGCAAGCTCGGCGTGACGAAGGGCGACCGGGTGGCGCTGGTGCTGCCGAACTGTCCGCAGCACGTCGTGGCGTTCTACGCGGTGCTCCGGCTCGGCGGCATCGTCGTGGAGCACAACCCGTTGTACACACCGCGGGAGCTGCGCCACCAGTTCGAGGACCACGGCGCGAAGGTCGCGATCGCGTGGGACAAGTCGGTGGCGACGCTGCAGGACTTCCCGAAGGACGTCGCGCTGGATGCGATCGTCTCGGTGGACCTCACCCGGGCGATGCCGCGCAGCACGCGCCTGGCACTGTCGTTGCCGGTGGCGAAGGCCCGCGAGTCCCGCGCGAAGCTCACGACCTCGGTGTCCGGAACCACGCGGTGGGACGACCTGGTGTCGGCCCGGAAGCTGTCGAAGCGGCACCCGCGGCCGGAGACCGACGATGTCGCGCTCATCCAGTACACCTCCGGCACGACCGGCACCCCGAAGGGTGCCGTCCTGACGCACCGGAACCTGCTGGCGAACGCCGCGCAGGCCCGTGCCTGGATCCCCCAGATCAGCGCAGGTGACGGCAGCGTCGTGCACGCGGTGCTGCCGATGTTCCACGCGTACGGCCTGACACTGTGCCTCACGTTCGCGATGAGCATCGCCGGGAGGCTCGTCCTGTTCCCGGCGTTCGACCCTGCGTTGGTCCTCAAGGCGATCAAGAAGCGTCCGCCGACGTTCCTGCCTGCCGTACCGCCGATCTACGCCCGGCTGCAGCACGCCGCCGACTCGGCGAAGGTGTCGCTGGCGGGCATCGACATCGGAATCTCCGGCGCGATGCCGCTGTCGCAGGACGTCATCGAGCCCTGGGAGGCCCGCACGGGCGGCTTCCTGGTGGAGGGCTACGGCCTGTCCGAGTGCTCTCCCGTGCTCATGGCGAACCCGGTGTCGGACGCCCGCCGCCTGGGTGCGATCGGCCTGCCGCTGCCGTCGACCGACTGCCGGGTGGTGGACCCCGACGACGAGTCCCGGGTGCTCGGCACCGACGAGTCCGGTGAGCTGCAGGTCCGCGGCCCGCAGGTCTTCGGCGGCTACTGGGGCAAGGCCGAGGCCACCGACGAGGTCTTCACCTCCGACGGCTGGTTCCGGACGGGCGACATCGTGGCGATCGACGCGGACGGGTTCGTGCGCATCGTCGACCGGCTCAAGGAGCTCATCATCACCGGCGGGTTCAACGTCGCACCCTCCGAGGTGGAGGACACTCTCCTCAAGCACCCCAGCGTCAAGGAGGTCGCGGTCGTCGGCATCACGCAGGGCGGCAACGAGCAGGTCGTCGCCGCGGTGATCCCGACCGACCCGGCGACGTTCGACGGAGATGCGCTCCGGGCCTGGTCCCGCGACCACCTCGCCGCGTACAAGGTGCCGCGGCGGGTGGTGGTGGTCGAGGACCTCCCCCGCTCGATGATCGGCAAGGTCCTGCGCCGTAAGGTGCGCGACGCCATCCTGCACGACTAGCGACGAGCGACGAGCGACGGCAGTCCGCTCCTACTTGCTGCTGATCCTCGTGTACTTGTTCACCGCCCACGGCACGAACACCGCGAGCATCACCGCGATCCCGATCAACACCGTCGTGATCGGGTGCTGCATGGTCCAGATCTCCGGCTCCGGCGCCGACCCGGCGTTGCCGAACAGCTCGCGCGCCGCCTGCACGAGCGAGGAGACCGGGTTCCACTCCGCGAACACCCGGAGCACGAGCGGCATCGTCTCGCTGGGCACGAAGGCGTTGGAGATGAACGTGAGCGGGAACAGGATCATGAACGAGGCGTTGTTGATCACCTCGGGCGTCTTGACGCTCATGCCGAGCAGGGCCATCACCCAGCTGAACGCGTAGCTGAACAGCAGGAGCAGTGCGAGCCCGCCGACGAACTCCACCGGTGACGATCCCACCCGCCAACCGACCGCCAGCCCGGTGGCCATCATGATCACCATCGAGATGCCGTTGAGCACGAGGTCGGAGTTCGTCCGTCCGACGAGCACGGCCGAGGCCGACATCGGCAGGGTCCGGAACCGGTCGATGAGTCCTTCCTTGAGGTCCTGCGCCATGGCCGATCCGGAGAACGTGGCGCCGAAGACGACGGTCTGCGCGAAGATCCCCGCCATCAGGAACTGCGTGTAGTCGGTCCCCTGCACGCTGATGGCGCCGCCGTAGACCTGGCTGAACAGCAGGACGAACATGATCGGCTGCAGCACGGCGAACACGAGCATGTCCGGCGACCGCTTGATCTTGATCAGGTTGCGCTTCGTCACCGTCCAGCCGTCCTCGAACCAGACGGCGAGCGGGGCGGTGACGACGACGGGCAGCTGCCGCCCGAGCGCGTTGCCGGTGCCGGTCGTGGTGGTGGTCATGGCACCAGCTCCTGTCGGGAGGCCCGCTCCCCGCCCGACGGACCGGTCGCCGCCGTCCCGTCCACACGTCCGCCCCCACCGCCGTCCTGGTCGTCCGTGGCGGCGTGTCCGGTGAGACGGAGGAACACGTCGTCCAGCGTCGGGCGGCGCATCCCGGCGTCGTGCAGCGCGATGCCGGCGGCGCCGAGGTCGGCGAGGACCCGTTGCAGCGCCGCGGGCCCGGCGTCGACGGTGACGGCCCGGGTGCGACCGTCGCCGCTCGTCTCGACCTCCCCGCTGCCGTGCCGCCGGAGGACGGTGGTGGTGGCGTCCCCGTCGGCGGCGTCCACGAGGGTGACGACGACGCGGTGTCCGCCGACCTGGGCCTTGAGCTCGTCCGAGGTGCCCTCGGCGATGACCCGGCCGTCGTCGATGACGGCGATGTCGTCGGCGAGCTGGTCGGCCTCCTCGAGGTACTGCGTGGTGAGGAGCACCGTGGCTCCGCCGGCGACGAGGTCCTCGATGATGCCCCAGAGCGCGAGGCGGCTGCGCGGGTCGAGGCCCGTCGTCGGCTCGTCCAGGAACAGCACGCGCGGGTTCATCACGAGTGCCCCGGCGAGGTCGATCCGACGGCGCATGCCGCCGGAGAACCCCTTGACGGGGCGGTCGCCCGCTTCGGAGAGCCCGAACACGTCGATGAGTTCGCGTGCCCGGTCGCGCGCTGCTCGTCGGCCCAGGTGGTAGAGCCGCCCGATCATCTCGAGGTTCTCGAACCCGGTGAGGTTCTCGTCGACGGCGGCGTACTGCCCGGAGACGCCGATCGCGCGGCGGGTGCCCTGTGGGTCGGCGACGACGTCCATGCCGGCGACGGACGCTGACCCGGCGTCCGGTTCGACGAGGGTCGTGAGGACCTTCACGGTGGTGGTCTTCCCGGCCCCGTTCGGGCCGAGCAGTGCGGTGACGGTGCCCTCGGGCACCGAGAGGTCGAGGCCCGCCAGTGCGTGCACGGGCCCCGACTTGGATCGGTAGGTCTTGGTGAGGCCGGAGGCCTCGATGATGGCCATGTCGCTCCTTCGTGACCGGCTGCGTCCCTCGGGGCCGACCGGACACGCGGACCCGGTCGACCGGGCGGCGGGAGCGACGGACGTCACTCAGACGTCGAAGCCACCGCCGAAGTCGCTGGAGCCCTGGTCGAACCCGCCGTCGGACATGCCGCCGAAGTCGGAACCACCGTCGCCCCAGGAGGCGTTGTCGTACCCGCCGCCGTCGGCCGCACCGCCGTCGCCGGATCCGTCACCAGTGTCCCCCGAACCGCCGTCATCCGCACCACTCGCATCGGTTCCACCGTCGAACGACCCGGGGTCCGGGAGGAAGGCGCTCATCAGGGCGGAACCGATCACGTAGCCGCCGACGGTGCCGAGTAGCGAGGCGCCGAGCATGCTGCCGAAGCCCGAGCCCTGCCGTCCGCCGAAGCCACCACCCATGCCGCCGCCACCGATGCCACCGAGCGAGCGCTCCATGTACCCGGGCTGCCGGAGCTCGGACCGGGTCGCACTCTGGGCGAGCGAGCGAGGATCATCGCCACGTGGGGCCTCGCCGGCCGGAGCGGTGCGGGTGAACTCGTCGTAGACCATCCGGCGCTGCTCGGGCGTCAGGGTGGCGAACGCCTCGGCGTGCACCTCCTCGATCCGCTCGGGCGGCGCGGTGCGGAGCAGGTAGCGGTACCGCTCGACGGCGCGCTGGTCCTCGCCCCCGGGCTGCTGGCCGGGTCCTGACCGGTCGGGTACACCGGACGGCGTGGCTGCCCCGTACGGTGCGGCCGGCGCCTGCTGGTACGACTGCTGGCCGTACTGGTAGCCCGGCTGCGGTGCACCACCGGTTCCGCGTCGTGGCTGCTCCGGACGCTCCTCGCGGCCGAGCAGACGGTCGAGGAATCCCATGGTGTGCTCCTTCGTCGCGGGCACCGTGCCCACTGGCGCCCACGCTAGGCACCGTCGGCCGGGTCTGACTGTGCGTGCGCTCAGAAGCCGCCGTGCACCTCCCGTCCGGGAGGCCCGTCCACCGTCAGGACGTCGGCCCGGCCCCGGTGACCGCCGCGGTCCAGACCGCGAACAGCTCGTCGGCCGCGCCCGGGTGCGCCGCCAGGAACGGCACACCGGCGGGCGGGAAGTCCTGCACCGGCCCGTCGAGGGTCAGCACGACCCCACCGGCTTCGTGCACGAGGAGCACGGCGGCACCGTGGTCGACCGGGTCGAACGCCGGCATGCACGCCCCGATCCCCCGGCCGGCGGCGACCTGGGCGATCGTCAGGGTGCCCGAGCCGGGGACGCGCACGGAGCAGGACCGGGCGGCGAGCGCGTCGACGAACGCGCCGAAGCCGGGCCACGGGTGGGCACCGTCGAGCTCGGTCCCGACCACGGCGCCGGCGAGGGCGCGCGGGGCGTCGTCGAGGCGCAGCACCCGGTCGCGTTCGGTCGCTCCCCGGCCGCGGCGGGCCTCCAGGACCTCGCCGCGCCAGGGGTCCACGACGACGCCGACCAGGGGGCGCCCGGACCGGGTCAGGCACAGCGAGGTGCTCGTCCACGGCACGCCGTTCGCCAGGTTCCGGCTGCCGTCGACGGGGTCCAGGTACCACCGGTGCTTGTCCCCTGGGGCGACGCCGTACTCCTCGCCGACGAAGCCGTGCTCGGGGAACGCCGCCCGGACGCGACCGCGGACGTGCTGCTCGATCGACCGGTCCAGTGCCGTGACCTGCGCTCCGGTGTCGCCGGCGTCCGGGTCGACGCGGTGTTCGCGGGTGAAGGCGATGACCTCGTGCGCGATCCGGTGTGCCAGGGTCTGGGCGCGGCCGGCGACCTCGGCTTCACCGGGATCCCGGACCGGCCGCGACCAGCCGTCCCGCTCGGCGGCGGCCAGGACGGCGTGCACCGTGGCGACGTCCTCGGTGAGGACCAGGTCCGCGCCGAGCCGGGTCACCCAGCGGGTCGGCTCCGGGTCGTCGACGGTCCACACCGCGACGCACAGCCCGAGGGCGTGTGCCGCGCGGACGGTGGCGGGCGTGAGGAAGGCGATGTCGAGGTCGAGTGTCGAGGGCCCGAGCTCCTGCACGTCGGCGGCCGTCGGTGCTCCCAGGGTGTCCCAGGGCATCCAGACGTCGGCCTCGGGCAGCAGCGCCCGGACGGCCTGCATCGCAGCCAGCGTCCCGCGCCACGCCACCCGCACGGCGTCGTCCACGCCGGTGCCGGCGCCCGCCACGGTGCGCACCGCGGCCTCGGCATCGGCCGGGTCCGCGAGCCCGACCACCAGCGCGGCGGAGCACCCCTCGAGCCGCTCGAGCACGGCGTCGAGGCGTGGGATGCGGTCGAGCCCGTTGCCCAGCCGAGCGACGTCGCACCACGGCGTCGCGGAGACCCGGCGGCCGTCGCCCCACATCCGGCCGAGGGTCTCGTCGTGCAGCAGCACGGGGACCCCGTCGGCGGTGACCCGGACGTCGACCGCGACGACGTCGGCACCGAGGGCCTCGGCGACGGCGACGGCCGGCAGCGTGTTCTCGCGGCGGACACCCGGGGCCCCACGCGAGGCGACGATCCGGGGCGGACGGAGGCCGGGCCTCCCGGTCGTCGTCGGTGCCGGGGTCTCGAGCGTCGTCACCGTCCCATGGTGGGAGCGTGGCCCGAACACCACGTGACGCGGCGGTGAACAGCCGGGGGCCATGCGGCCGGTGGCCATGCGGCCGGGGCCTGAGAGGATGGTGCCGTGGAGACTCGTACCTGGGGTTGGCTCGCGGCGGTCGTCGACGTCGTGCTCATCGTCGCGTTCGCCGTCATCGGACGCAGTTCGCACGGCGAGGCGTTCGCGCCGCTCGGCCTGTGGACGACCGCGTACCCGTTCCTGGCGGGGTGGGCGATCGCGTACGTGACCTCCGGGGCGTGGTCACGCCCGCTCGCGATCTGGCCGACCGGTGTCGTGGCGTGGATCCTGACGGTGTTCGTCGGGATGGCGATCCGGGTCGCGACCGGGCAGGGCGTGGTCGACGGCAACCCGCTGCCGATCTCGTTCCTCGTCGTGGCGACGATCGTGCTCGGCGTGTTCCTGGTCGGCTGGCGGCTCCTCGCCCGACTCGTGGTCCGCCTCCGGTCGGGCAGGCGTCCGGCGGGCGGCGACGCGCGGGCTGCCGGTTAGAAGAGGCCGCCCCGCGGACCCTCGTCCGGGCCGTCGAACCCGCGGAACATGTCCGACACCAGCGCGGCGATCTGCGGTTCGACGAGACGCTCGATGGCCTCGGCGATGCGCTCCCGGTGGTCCAGCAGCGCCAGGCACACGGCTGTGCCGGTCGACCGGGCGCATTCGTCAGACAGCTCGATCTCGTGGCGGAGTGCCGCCTTCGCCTCGTCGGACAGCGGCTCGCGCGGCTCCTGTTCGCTCGCCCCGATGCCCGCCAGCTCGCCGAGGGTGAACAGGAACGGCTCGCCCGGCTCGGGCTGCGGGTCCACGTCCAGGCCCTGGAACTCCGGCGACAACCCGTCGGCGGGCTGGTACCCCGAGCGTCGCTTGCGTGCTGCGGCCCGCTCGAGTTCACGCTGCAGCAGCGGCAGGTTCTTCGCCGTGTGGTCGTCGACCGCGTCCTCGACGATGGCGGACATCCGACCGATCAGCGCGTGCTGCACCGGGTGCGGAACGTCCGGCCCGAACCCCGCCGCGGCGGCGATCGGCGAGCCCGTGCAGCGTCGGCAGATGCGGGTGCGTGGACGGGCGGTCCCGATCTGCCACCGGGGCAGCCAGCGCAGCCAGACGTCGACGGCGTTCCGCACGCGTCCGTCGATGCCGTCCATCCTGCAAGCGTAGGCGGCGCGCCCGGGATCCGCCCCGAGGCGCGACGGGAGGCCCGGTGCGCGACCGTCAGACCGGCTCGGTCACGAAGTCGATCAGCTCCTCGACCCGACCGAGCAGCTGTGGTTCGAGGTCGGCGAAGGTCCGCACCTGCCCCAGGATCCGCTGCCACGCCCGGGCGATGTCGGCCTGCTCGGCGTGCGGCCACCCGAGTGCCTGGCAGATGCCGGCCTTCCACTCGATCGACCGTGGGATCGTCGGCCAGGCCTGCAGTCCGACACGTGCCGGCTTCACCGACTGCCAGACGTCGACGAACGGGTGTCCGACGACGAGCACGTGTGCGCCCCACTTCCCGCGCATCACGGCGTCCGCGAAACGGGACTCCTTCGAGCCCGGCACGAGGTGGTCGACGAGGACGCCGACCCGACGCTCCCGGGTCGGGCGGAAGTCGTCCAGCACGTCGGCCAGGTTGTCGACCCCGGACAGCTCCTCGACGACGACCCCCTCGACCCGGAGATCGGCGCCCCACACCTTCTCGACGAGTTCGGCGTCGTGCTTGCCCTCGACCATGATCCGGCTCGGCAGGGCCACCCGGGCGCGCTGCTGCTCGACGGCGAACGACCCGGACGCGGTGCGGAGGCGACCACCGTCGGAGGCATGCCGGACCGCCGGGGCCGCTCCGGGCCTCCCGGCCGTGGCGGTGCCGGCGGTGGACCGAGCCGGCGGCGCGGCCGCGGCGGACCGACCGACCGGTGCCTGTGGACGCGTCAGGGTGACCAGTTCACCCTCGAGCAGGAACTGACCGACGAAGGGGAAGGCGCGGACGCGACCCTTCCAGTCCTCGAGCGAGACGTTGCCGGCTTCGAGGCCGACCACGGCGCCGGCCCACCCGGAGTCCGGGTCCTCGAGCACCATGTCACGCTCGAGCGGCACCTGCCGCACCTTCTGCACACCCCGCGAGCGCCAGTCGCCCGAGAGCACGTCACTGCCGTACCGGTCCTCGTCCACCCGCACGAGCGTACTGTCGACGGGCGTCCGGACAACGTCGACCGGCCGGTTCCCCATCATCCCGACGGAAGGCACACCCGTGCGTGCAACAGTCATCCACGCCCCCCGCGACATCCGTGTCGAAGAGCGCGATGCCCCCACGATCCTCACCCCGTCCGACGCCGTCGTGCGTGTCGTCGCCGCGTGCGTCTGCGGCTCGGACCTCTGGCCCTACCGGGGTGTCCGCGACACGAAGGAACCGCGGGCGATCGGTCACGAGTTCGTCGGCGTCGTCGACCAGGTCGGCGACGACGTGACCGACGTGCGCGTCGGCGACTTCGTCATCGCACCGTTCACGACCAACGACGGCACCTGCCAGGCCTGCGCGCACGGCATGACGAGCGGCTGCGACCACGGCTCCACGTTCGGTGTCACGCCGGACGCCTACGGCCACCCGCTGGGCGGCGCCCAGGCCGAGTACGTCCGTGTGCCGGACGCCGCCGCCAGCCTCGTCGTCGTGCCAGGGCCGGTCGACGAGGACCTCGTGCCGTCGCTCCTGACCCTGTCCGACGTGTTCTCCACCGGGCACCACGCCGCGGTGTCGGCCGGGGTCGGCCCGGGCAAGACCGTCGTCGTGGTCGGCGACGGTGCGGTCGGGCTGTCGGCGGTCCTCGCCGCGAAGCGTCTCGGCGCCGAGCGGATCATCGCGATGAGCCGCCACGCGGACCGGCAGGCGCTGGCGCGCGACTTCGGCGCGAGCGACATCGTCGAGACCCGCGGCGACGAGGGCGTCCAGGCCGTGCGGGACCTGCTGGACGGCGACCTCGCCGACTGCGCGCTCGAGGCCGTCGGCACCGCGGAGAGCATGGACCAGGCCCTCCGGGTCGTCCGCGCCGGTGGTGCGGTGGGCTACGTCGGCGTGCCGGCGGGTGACCCCGAGCTGCCGATGCCGTTCCTGTTCGCGAAGAACATCACGGTCGGCGGCGGCATGGCCCCGGCCCGCGCGTACATCGAGGAGCTGTTGCCCGACGTGCTGTCGCGGACCATCGACCCGGGCAAGGTGTTCGACCTCGAACTGCCCCTGGACCAGGCTCCCGAGGCCTACGCCGCGATGGACGAGCGCCGGGCGATCAAGGTGCTGCTGCGCCCGTAGCTCCTCAGGGAACGCAACGTGGGCGGTTGCGCGCGACGGTGTTCCGTTGCGTACAGCCGCCCACGTTGCGTTCTGGGGAAGGTCAGCGGACGGCGAGGACCCGGTGTGGGGACGCCGCCTCGGCACGCCAACCCGGCGGCAGGGCGGCGCTGAGCTCCGGGACGGTGAAGCTCCGGCGGATGGAGCGGAGACCGTCCTCGCGGATGAACGTGCCCGCCGAGACGAACGACGCCCCGATCGCGTACAGCCGGTAGGCCGACACCGAACGCCGGATGTCGGAGTGCACACTGCGGGTGACGGCCAACTCCCCGGAGTCCCGGAGGAACGCCGCTCGCTCGGCGTCGTCGAGGTGGTGCAGCACGTGGTTCGACACGACGACGTCGAACCGCTCGCCCGCCGCGACCAGGTCGGCGCTCGACTCCGTGCGGAACCTCACCCCGGCCGTCGTCCGTCGCTCGGCCGCCGCGATCGCCCGCGGGTCCGGGTCCACCCCGACGACCTCGAGGTCGAAGCCGTCCCCCCGCGCCCACCGCACCAGCGACCGGGCGAGGTCACCGCCGCCGCAGCCGAGGTCGAGCACGCGGGCCCGACCGGTCGGCGGCAGTGCCGGGGCGACGTGGGTGCGCCAGACCGACCGCCAGCCGGACACCGCGGCGTTCACCAGGGCGAAGCGGCGGAAGGTCCGGTCGAGCGTCGCGGGGTCGCAGTCCGGGTCGTCCATCAACTCGCGCAGGTCGACCGCGCGGGTGGAGAGGTCGACGGGGTCGGTCACGCCCCCACCCCGACGGGGGCGACAGCGTCGGCCGCGTCGACCACTGCCGACGCACCGCTGGCGTCCGCCGCGGCGATCGCGCTCCCGACCACGGTCAGCGACGCCGCCTCGACGGTCAGCCCCGGCCCGAAGGCCAGCGCGACGACGGGCGTACCGTCCGCGGGACGTGCCTCGAGGGCCTCCCGGAGGACGAACAGCACCGTCGCACTCGACATGTTGCCGTGGTCGCGGAGGACCGCGCGGCTCGCCGTCAACGCGCTGTCCGGCAGGTGCAGGGCGTCCTGGGTACGGTCCAGGATCGCCCGCCCGCCGGGGTGCACGGCCCAGACCGGCACGTCGTCCGGCGTCCAGCCGCGCGGGTCGAGGAGCGGGGCGACCGCCTCGGCCGCGTGCACGCCGATCAGCTTCGGGACCTCGGTGCTCAGCACCATCTCGAAGCCCTCGTCACCGATGTTCCACGCCATCTCGCTCGCCCCCTCGGGCAGGACCATGGTGGTGAAGCCGTCGAGTCGGAGGCCCGGACCGTCCGCCGTGACGACGGCCGCCGCGGCTCCGTCGCCGAAGACGCTGTTCGCGACGATCTGGTCCGGGTCCTCGGAGTGACGGACGTGCAACGTGCAGAGCTCGGCGCAGACGACGAGGACGACCGCCGTCGGGTCCGCGCCGACGAACGCATCGGCGATGCGGAGGGCGGGGAACGCGGCGAAGCACCCCATGAACCCGACGTGCTGCCGGAAGACGTTGCGCGGCAGACCGAGTTCCTCGACGATCGCCAGGTCCGGCCCGGGCTGCGTGAAGCCGGTGCAGGACACGGTCACGACGTGTGTGACGGTCGCCGGGTCGACCGCAGCGCGCTCGAGGGCGTCACGAGCGGCGCCGACGAAGAGCGGCGGAGCGAGCTCGCGGAAGCGGTCGTTCCGTGTCCCGGTGCTCGGCGAGCTGAGGATCCCGTCGGCGTCGCGGAACGCACCGGGCGCGGCCGCCGCGTCGAGCTCCGGCAGGACGCTGTGGCGGTGCTCCACCTCGGAGGCGTTGAAGGCCGCGGGGACGAGCCGCGAGGCAAGCCTCCCGAGGCCGGGCTGGGCGGCGAACAGGTCACGGACCGACGCCTGCCCGAGGGTGGTCCGCGGGACGGCGGTACCGATGGCTCGGATCGTTGCTGACACGCTCCATCCTGTCACCGGATCGCTGACGTGTCCCCAGGATGGACGGGAGGCCCGTGGCGTTCTCGCCACGGGCCTCCCGTCATGCGCGTCCAGCGCTGGGTCGTGCTGGGTCCTACTGCTGCTGCGCGCGCTCCAGGACGAGCTCGCGCACTCGCGCGGCGTCGGCCTGGCCCTTCATGGCCTTCATCACGGAGCCGATGATCGCGCCGGCGGCCTGCACCTTGCCGTCGCGGATCTTCTGCAGCACGTCCGGCTGACCGGCCAGTGCCTCGTCGACCGCGGCGGTGAGGGCGGAGTCGTCGGAGACGACCCGCAGCCCGCGGGACTCGACGACCTGCGCCGGCGAGCCCTCTCCGGCGATGACGCCCTCGAGGACCTGGCGTGCGAGACGGTCGGTCAGGTCACCGGACTCCACGAGCGCGATGACCTCGGCCACGTGCTGCGGCGACACCAGGTCGCCGGGAGCGGCGTCCTGCGCGTTCGCGACACGGCTGATCTCACCGGTCCACCACTTGCGGGCGGCCTGCGGACCGGCACCGGCGTCGACGGTCGCCTGGACCTCGTCGAGGAGCCCGCCGTTGACGACGTCCTGGAACTCGAGGTCCGCGAAGCCCCACTCGCCCTTCAGGCGACGACGTCGGGCCACCGGCGCCTCGGGCAGACCCGCGCGGAGCTCCTCGATCAGTGCCGGGTCGGGCACGACGGGCAGCAGGTCCGGCTCCGGGAAGTAGCGGTAGTCGTCGGCGTCCGACTTGGGACGGCCGGCCGAGGTGCGACCGGTGTCCTCGTGCCAGTGTCGGGTCTCCTGCGTGATGGTGCCGCCGGCCGCGAGGATCGCCGCCTGCCGCTGGATCTCGTAGCGGATGGCCCGCTCGACCGCGCGGAACGAGTTGACGTTCTTCGTCTCGGTGCGGGTGCCGAGCTTCTCCTGGCCCCACGGGCGCAGCGAGATGTTCGCGTCGCAGCGCAGGTTCCCGCGCTCCATGCGGGCCTCGGAGACGCCGAGGGCACGGACGAGGTCACGGATGACCTGCACGTACGCGGCGCCGAGCTCGGGGGCACGCTCCTTGGCGCCGATGATCGGCTTCGTGACGATCTCGACCAGCGGGACACCCGCGCGGTTGTAGTCGACGAGCGAGTACTCGGCGCCCTGGATCCGGCCCGTGGCACCACCGACGTGCGTCAGCTTGCCCGCGTCCTCTTCCATGTGGGCGCGCTCGATCGGCACCTGGAAGATCGTGCCGTCGGCGAGTTCGACCTCGACCTCGCCCTCGAAGGCGATGGGCTCGTCGAACTGCGAGATCTGGTAGTTCTTCGGATTGTCCGGGTAGAAGTAGTTCTTCCGTGCGAACCGCGAGCTCTCGGCGATCGAGCAGCCGAGCGCGAGCCCGAGCTGGATCGAGTAGCGCACGGCCTGCTCGTTGACGACCGGCAGGGACCCGGGCAGCCCGAGGTCGACCGGTGTCACGTTCGTGTTCGGTTCGCCGCCGAAGAAGTTCGGCGCGTCCGAGAACATCTTCGTGGCCGTCGCGAGTTCGACGTGCACCTCGAAGCCGAGGACCGGCTCGAACCGCTCGAGCGCCTCGTCGAAGTCCATGAGTGCGTCCTTGGCCATCAGATGACACCTTCCTCTGCGGCGGACTGCTGTGTGGCGTCCAGGTTCGGGATCCGGGAGATGAGCGGGGCACCCCACTGCTGCTCGAGCAGACGCTCCAGCGCGGCACCCACCCGGTAGAGCCGGGCGTCCTCGCGCTGCGGGGCCATCAGCTGCACGCCGGTCGGCAGCGAGTCCTCGGGCGCCAGGCCGTTCGGGATGCTCATGCCGGGGACGCCCGCCAGGTTCGCGGGGATCGTGGTGAGGTCGTTGAGGTACATCGCGAGCGGGTCGTCGATGCGCTCACCGATCTTGAACGCCGTCGTCGGCGCCGACGGGCTGATGAGCAGGTCGACCTGCTCGAAGGCGGCCGTGAAGTCGCGCTGGACGAGCGTGCGGACCTTCTGCGCACTGCCGTAGTAGGCGTCGTAGTACCCGGCGCTCAGGGCGTACGTGCCGAGGATGATGCGGCGCTTGACCTCGGGCCCGAAGCCGGCTTCGCGCGTGGCGGCCATGACGTCCTCGACCGTGGCGCCGCCCTCGGGCGTGACACGCAGGCCGAAGCGGACCGAGTCGAACTTCGCGAGGTTCGAGGACGCCTCCGCCGGGAGGATCAGGTAGTAGGCGCTGATCGCGTACGCGAACGACGGCGCGTCGATCTCGACGACCACGGCACCGGCCGACTCGAGCAGCGCGACGGTCTCCTGGAAGCGCTGCGTGACGCCGGCCTGGAAGCCCTCGCCACCGGCGAGTTCCTTGACGACGCCGATGCGGACGCCCTTGAGCGAGTCGGCCTGCAGACCGTCGCGCGCGGCAGCGGCGAACGAGGGCCACTCCTGCCGCAGCGAGGTGGAGTCCTTCGGGTCGTGCCCGCCGATGACGTCGTGCAGCAGTGCGGCGTCGAGGACGGTGCGGGACACCGGCCCGATCTGGTCGAGGCTCGACGCCAACGCGATCGCACCGTAACGGCTGACGCCACCGTAGGTCGGCTTCACACCGACGGTGCCCGTGACGGCACCGGGCTGACGGATCGACCCACCGGTGTCGGAGCCCAGGGCGAGCGGGGCTTCGTGCGCGGCCACCGCTGCCGCCGAGCCGCCGCCGGACCCGCCGGGGATCCGGTCCAGGTCCCACGGGTTGTGGGTCGGGCCGTACGCCGAGAACTCGGTCGACGAGCCCATCGCGAACTCGTCCATGTTCGTCTTGCCGAGCGGCACCAGGCCGGCACGGCGGAGCTTGGCGACCGGGGTGGCGTCGTACGGCGGCACCCAGCCCTCGAGGATCTTCGAGCCCGAGGTGGTCGGCATGTCCTGCGTGCACAGGACGTCCTTGACGGCGATCGGCACGCCGGCGAGCGGACCGAGGTCGTCCCCGGCCGCGCGGCGGGAGTCGATGGCCTTCGCGGCGGCGATCGCGTTCTGGTTGACGTGCAGGAACGCGTGCACGTCCCCGTCGACGGCGGCGATCCGGTCGAGGTGGGCCTGCGTGGCCTCGACGCTTGAGACGTCGCGGGCCACCAGGGCGTCGGCGAGCGCGGCAGCGCTCAGCGTGGTGATGTCGTGGGTCACTGTTCTTCCGCCTACTGTTCTTCGCCGAGGATCGCGGTCACCCGGAAGCGCTCGCCGTCCGAGTCGGGGGCACCGGAGAGCGCCTGCTCCTGGGTCAGCGTCTCGCCGACCACGTCGGGGCGGGACACGTTCTCGAGCGGGACCGGGTGGCTCGTCGCGGGGACGTCCGGGGTCGCGACCTCGGTGACCTTGGCGACGCTGTCGACGATGAGAGACAGCTCCTCGGTCATCTTCTCGATCTCGTCGGGCGTGAGTGCGATACGTGCGAGGTTCGCCAGGTGTGCGACCTGCTCGCTCGTGATGTCAGGCATGGTGCTCCGTCGATCGGTTCGTGGAATGCGCACCAGTCTATTGGGCGTGCCACGCGGGGTCGGACGGCTGTGCACGGCCGACCCCGAGCGCTCGCCTGTGCAGGACTGGGTCAGCCGGCCGGAGGCGCAGCTGCACCGCCGACCGCAGCCCCACCGGTGCCCGGAGCCTGCGCGGCCGGAGCCTGCGCAGCAGGGCCCGACGATGCCGGTGCCTGCGTGCCCTGGGTCTGCGTGCCCTGGGTCTGCGTGCCCTGGGTCCGTGTCCCCGCAGCCTGCTGCCCGGCCGCCTGCGTCCCCTGCCGGGCGCCGGAGCCGGTCGACGGCGTCGCGGTCTTCGCCTTCGCGGGCGTCCCGATCATCGCCGGGTCCGGTGCCGGCAGCGCCCCGCCGCCGTACGCGCCGTCGAGGTAGGTCATCATCTGCTTGCCGACGCCGAACTTCGCGCTGTACCCGGTCGTGCCCTGCAGGAACGGCCAGTTCGCGAGGCGCACGTGGCCCTGCACGTTGCCGATCCAGGTGGCGTTCGTGTACTTCGTCGACGAGGTGATCAGCCAGTTCTGCTCGTCACCGTCGGTGGTGCCGGTCTTGGCGAACTTCGGCACCGTGTCGCCGGGGTTCGCACTGGCCGCCGTGCCCGATCCACTCAGGACGCCCTGCAGCGCGTAGTCGACCGTGCCGGCGACCGCGGCGCTGACCCCGCGTTTGCAGGTGGCCGGGGTCGGGCGGATGGTGCCGCCGCTGGCGGTCGTGACGGAGTCGATCGTGGTGGGCGTACAGGCGACGCCGCCGTTGGCGAACCCCGCGTACGCCTCGGCCAGGTCGATCGGTGCCAGCGGATTGGTGCCGAGCACCGAGGCGGGGTTCGAGTCCGGTGCGCTGCCGTCGGCCTGGTGGATGCCCATGCTCTCGGCGGTCTTCTGGATCCCGCACAGGTCGAGCTGCTTGGCCATCGCGCCGAACGCGGTGTTGATCGACTCGACGGTGGCCGCGAGGACCGTCATCGAGGACGGCACCTGCTCGGCGTTGGCCACCGTCCACGGTGCGCCACCGATCGGCGTGCACGAGTTGGTGAACTCGGCCTGCGGGAACGTGTGCTCGGTCGTCGAGACGGACTGCGACAGGGTGTGCCCGTTCGCCAACCAGTCGGCCAGGGTGAAGACCTTGTAGGTCGACCCGGTCGGGAAGCCGCTGGAGCTGCCGATGGCCTGGTCGGCGTTGTAGTTGACGGCGGTGGCGCCTGCGGTGGGCGCATCGGACTGCGTGTAGGCGGTGTTCTGCACCATCGACAGCACGCGTCCCGTGCCGGGTTCGACCGTGACGTTCGTGCCACCGGCGTCGACGCCCGCCATCGTGGTCGGGACGTAGGACGACAGGGCGTTCTGCGCGTGGCCCTGCAGGTCGAGGTCGAGCGACGTGTGGATCGACAGTCCCTTCGTGTCGAGGGTGGCGATCCGGTCCGAGGCCGTCTTGCCGAACGCCGGGTCGGCGAGCAGCTGCGAGCGCACCATGTCGCAGAAGTAGCCGGCGTCGTACTTCGTGGCGGCGGTCGAGCAACCGTTGGCGGTCGCGGTGATCTCCGGTGCGATCGGGGTCGCGACGGCCTTCGCCAGTTCGTCCCGGGTGATGGCTCCGTGCGCGTACATCCGGCGGAGGACGTAGTCGCGGCGGACCTTCGTCAGGGCGTACCCGTTCGCCGCCCCGTTCGTCTTGTCCGCCGGCTGGTCGATGCGCAGGTTCGAGGGGTTGTTGAGGATCGCCACCAGGGTCGCCGACTGCACGAGCGACAGGTCCTTCGCGTGCACGCCGAAGTAGTACTCGGCCCCCGCTTCGGCACCGTAGACACGACCGCCGAGCCCGACGATGTTCAGGTAGCCGGTGAGGACCTGGTCCTTCGTGTACTTCTCGTCGACGGCGATCGCGTACCGGATCTCCTGCAGCTTGCGTGCCTTCGACTGACCGGCGACCTTCTCGTAGCAGGCATCCACCTTCTTCTTGGTGGAGGCCGCGTCCGTGCCGTTCAACTGTTCGCACTGCTGCACGAGCACGTTCTTGACGTACTGCTGCGTGATGCTCGAGCCGCCCTGCACGCCCTGGTGGAGTGCGTCCGCGATGGTCGCGCGGAGGGTCCCGACCACGTCGATCCCGCCCTCGTCGTGGAAGCGCGGGTCCTCGGTGTCGATCGCCGCCTGCTTGAGCGAGTCGGCGATCTGGTCGGACGTGACGTTGACGCGGTTCTCGGCGTAGAAGGACGCGATCGGGACCTCGTGTCCGCCCTGCTTCGCGTAGACGGTGGACACCTGCTGCGGTGTCTGGATGTCGAGGTAGCTCGGCAGGTCCTCGAAGAACTCGGCCGCTCCGCTCGTGCCCTCCCCCGCGACCGCGACGGCCGGGGTGAGCGCGACGGCGACGAGCAGGCCGGCGAGGACCGACATGACGATGAACATCAGGAGGGCACCCGGCCACCGCACGATTCGCATGCCGAGCACGGTAAGGAGACGGGCTGGGTCCACTCTGGTGCGCGTGGTCGCGCGACTGCGCAGCCGCACAGGATGCGCTCGGCCTCGCCTCCGGCACGTGCTCCGACCCGGCCTGGAGGCCCGGATCACCGGCCCTGCACGGGTCCGGTCACGATCCGGTCACGTCTGACGGGCCTCCCGTCCGGCCTCCGGTGAAAAGTGCTCAGTCGCGCGGCTGGAGGTCCTGCGGACGGACGAGGTACATGTCCGGCGACGCCTGGACGACCCCGTCGTCCGGGGTGTCGCCCGGCCGGTGCCCACTGCGGACCAGGTCACCCCGTCCGACCGCGATGAGCGCCACGTCGTGCAGCGAGGCGGTGCCGGGCTTGAGGTAGTCGTTGTGCCCCCACGGCTGGCGGAAGACGTCACCGGCGTCCGCCGGGTCGCTCCCGCCGACGAGGTCGAGGGCCGCAGCACCGAACGCCGCCCGCCCCGGGTCGGTGCCGAAGAAGCCCGTGCCCGCGATGGGGTCCCAGTGCGCCCCGCCGACGTACACCTCGCCGCGTGGCACGCCGAGCTCGTCGACGGAGGTGACCGCGCTCCCCGGGGACCCGAGCATGGTGAGGCTGTCGACCCGGGTCCGCCCGGACGACAGCGCGATCATCGCGGTGGTCGAGCCGTACGAGTGCGCGACGACGCCCAGGCGCGGCTGGTGGTCGTTGCGGACCGCACGGATGCCGTCGAGGGTGCGCACGAGCCGGTCGGCACCGAGGTGGGCCAGGTCGAGCGACATGAAGTCCGAGATGCCGGGCGTGCGGTATCCCATCCACGCCAGGACCGCGATGCCCGGTCCGTCCGCCGGGGCGGCCACGGGTGCCAGGGTGGCCTGCTCCCGGAACACGTCGCCGGCCGTCGCGGTGAAGTCCGCCATCTGGCCGTTGACCGAGAAGAAGATGCCGGGCACCACGACCGAGACGTCGCCCGCGGTGTCGAGGTCACCGACCGAGATCGCGCACCGGCCACTGCCCCGCGTGTCGAGGGTGACGAGGTACTTCCGCGGGTCGTCGGGGGCCTGCTCGAGCGACTCCCGCACCTGGCCGAGCATCGAGGCGAGCGCGGTCGGGGTGCCCGCGTCGGCGAGGCCTGCTGCCAGGGCAGCCCGGTTCGCGACGTCCCGGACGGCGTACGGCACACCGTCCAGGTTGCCGATCACGACGGGGGCGTCGTCCGTCAGGGACGTCCGGGACGCCGGCGACAGGGCGCGCCACCAGTTCGCGACGAGGTTCGTGCTGGGCGGGTCGTCCATCGCGGTCGCGGTCACGCGGGAGTCGTCGTCGGCGGCCCGCAGCGTCACCGGCGCCGCCGCCTCGAGGGCGTCCAGCCAGCGCTGCCCGGAGGCTCCGGCGAGCGCGTCGACGGACGGCTGCGTGCCCCGCTCGGGCCGTCCCGGTCCCGAGGTCCCCGCGGCGCCCGACGAGACGGCGGCGGAAACGGGCACGGTCGGTGCCTCGACGACTCCCAGCGAGTGGATCGAGGCGGTCAGCAGCGCCGCGGCGATGAGCAGCAAACGGGTCTCCCCCGGGAAGGCCGGCCTGTCGTTCCCCTGCAGACGACAGGTGATGCTCTGTCGAGTCTATGGAGATCCGGCCCTTCGGGGGTCATGCGGAGGGCGACTTGCCCCCCGTACTGGGGTCAATCCGGAGGTGCGTCGCGACAGCCGGATCCCGCACGGCCGTGCATGTGCCGCTACTGCGCTCCCGGCTCGGCGGCGGGGTCGTCGACCTCCGTGGGCGCAGGGTCACCCAGGGCAGCCGGTCCCTCGCGCACCAGGAGGGCGAACTGCGCCGCGTCGATGATCCGCAACCCGAGCTGCTCCGCCTTCGTCAGCTTGGAGCCGGCACCCGGGCCGGCGGCGACGAAGTCGGTCTTCTTGCTGACGCTCGACGCGGCCTTCCCCCCGGCGGCGATGATCGCCTCCTGCGCGCCCTCGCGGCTGAACCCCTCGAGGGACCCGGTCGCGACGACCGTGATGCCGGCGAGCACACCACCCGCTTCGGTCGCCGCTCCCGGCCCGGGGTGTCCGGGCGTCGTGAGCTGCACGCCCGCCGCCGTCCAGCGGTCGATGATCTCGCGGTGCCAGTCGACCTCGAACCAGTCGAGCAGCGCGTCGGCGATGATCCCGCCGACGCCGTCGACCGCCGCCAGCTCGTCGCGCGAGGACGAGCGGATCGCGTCGAGCGACCCGAAGTGGTTCGCGAGCGCCCGGGCCGCGACGGGTCCGACGTGGCGGATGTTCAGCCCGACGAGGATGCGCCACAGCGGCTTCGTCTTCGCGGCGTCGATGTTCGCGAGCATCTCGAAGGCGTTCTTCGACGGGTACCGACCGGGTTCACCGGTGTAGTCCGCACCGCGGGCCTCCGGGTCGAACGGCGGGTCGGTCTTCTTCCGTGCCCGGCTGAACGGGGTCACGCGCTTCGGGGCGCCGCCGTC
Source organism: Curtobacterium sp. MCPF17_001 (assembly GCF_003234615.1). NCBI lineage: Bacteria > Bacillati > Actinomycetota > Actinomycetes > Micrococcales > Microbacteriaceae > Curtobacterium > Curtobacterium sp. MCPF17_001. The sequence goes on along the minus strand of NZ_QKSL01000010.1, from coordinate 122,439 downwards.
CTCGGTCTTCTCCATGCCCGTCTCGGCATCGCGGACGACGACCTCGATCGGCACGATGTCCTCCAGCGTCAGGTCGAACAGCCCCGCCTCGGTCACGAGTGGCGGGGTCTCGGGGAACACCGGCTGCGTGAGGGCGGCGGCGGCGACCTCACCCAGGCCCTCGATGTCGAGGGACCCGCGGGAGGCGATGTGCTCGACCCGCCCGCGCACCTGGGCGGGGCAGCTCTCGGCGTTCGGGCAACGGAGGTCGATGTCGCCCTCCTTCGCCGGACGGAGCGGGGTGCCGCACTCCGGGCAGGCGGTCGGCATCACGAACTCGCGCTCGGTGCCGTCGCGCAGTTCGACGACCGGGCCGAGGACCTCGGGGATGACGTCGCCGGCCTTGCGGAGCACGACCGTGTCACCGATCAGGACGCCCTTCGCCTTCACCACCTGCTGGTTGTGCAGGGTGGCCTGCCGGACCACCGAGCCGGCGACCTCGGCCGGCTCCATCGCGGCGAACGGGGTGGCCCGACCGGTGCGGCCGACGCTGACGACGATGTCGAGCAGCTTCGTGTGGACCTCTTCCGGCGGGTACTTGTACGCGATCGCCCAGCGCGGGGCACGACTGGTCGACCCGAGTTCCTCGTGCAGGCCGAGGTCGTCGACCTTGATGACGATGCCGTCGATCTGGTGCTCGACCGAGGACCGACGCTCCCCGTAGTCCTTGACGAAGCCCAGGACGTCCTCCACCGAGTCGAACACGCGGTGGTGCGTGCCGGTCGGCAGCCCCCACTCGTGCAGCAGCTCGTAGACCTCGGACTGGGCACGGACGTCGGTGTCGCGCTCGAGTTCGGCGACCGGCCAGGCCCCGATGCCGTGCACGAGCATCCGGAGTCGGCGCAGGCGGTCGACCATCAGCTCGCGCTTCGCGGCGGACTTGCCCTCCTCCTTTTGCCGGAGGGACCCGGCGGCGGCGTTCCGCGGGTTGGCGAAGACCCGCTCGCCGGCGTCGCGCTGTCGGGCGTTCAGCTCGTCGAACTGGGCGACCGGGAAGAAGATCTCGCCACGGACCTCCACCAGGGGCGGATGTCCACTGCCGGCGAGTCGGTCCGGGATCGTGCCCATGGTCCGGACGTTGCCGGTCACGTCCTCGCCCACCACACCGTCCCCGCGGGTGGCCGCCGAGACGAGGCGACCGTGCTCGTAGCGGAGGTTGATCGCGAGCCCGTCGATCTTCAGCTCGGACAGGAAGCGCACGCGCTCGGTGCCGGCGTCCCGCTGGACCTTGAGCGCCCAGTCGGTCAGTTCCTCCGGGCTGAACACGTTGTCCAGGCTCAGCATGCGCTCGGCGTGCTCCACCGGCGCGAACTGCGTCGTCTGCGCCTGTCCGCCGACGGTCTGCGTCGGGCTGTCCTCGGTCAGGAGTTCCGGGAAGCGCTGCTCGACCGCGTCGAGTCGGCGCATCATCGTGTCGTACTCGGCATCGGCGACCGGCGAGCCGTTGCCCTCGTAGTACGCGTGCCGCAGTTCGTTGAGACGGAGGCGCAGCCGGTCGACCTCTCGAGCGGCCTGCGCGGCGTCGAGGCCCGCGGGGTCGATGGTCTCGAAGGTCGCGTCGGTGTCGCTCATGTGTCAGTTCTACCGTGCGCCACCGACCCCGGTCCCACCGGCGGGAGGCACGAGCGAGGTCAGGCGTGCGAGGTCAGGCGTGCGAGGTCAGGCGGGGACGGGTGCCACCGACACGGTGGTGTCGATCGTGCACTGTCCGAGCACGCGCGTGCCGACGTACACGACCGCGGTCTGCCCGGGAGCGACGCCGGAGAGCGGCGCGTCCGGGACGATCACGAGCGCGCCGTCCTCGATCCGGGCCGTGGCGGGCTCCGGGTCGGCGTGCGCCCGGATCTGCACGTCGCAGCGGAACGGGGTCGACGGGTCCGCCGGTGCCGCGCCGGCCCAGGTGTAGCGGGTGCCCGAGAGCGAGGCGACGTCGAGCGCCTCCTTCGGGCCGACGACGACGGTGTTGTCCTTCGGGCGGATCTCGAGCACGAAGCGGGGCTTGCCGTCCGCCGCCGGACGTCCCAGCGCCAGACCGCGGCGCTGCCCGACCGTGTAGCCGTGCGCGCCGTCGTGGCTGCCGACGACCGTTCCGTCGCGCTCGACGACGTCGCCGGTCTCGCTGCCCACGCGGTCGGCGAGCCACCCGCGGGTGTCACCGTCGGGGATGAAGCAGATGTCGTACGAGTCGGGCTTCTGCGCGACCGTGAGCCCGCGGGCGGCGGCCTCGGCCCGGACCTCGTCCTTCGACGGGGTGGCCCCGAGCGGGAACATGGCGTGCTGCAGCTGTTCGGCCGTCAGGACGCCGAGCACGTACGACTGGTCCTTCGCCCACGCCGCCGAGCGGTGCAGCTCCCGCGAGCCGTCCGGGCCGGTGACGATCGAGGCGTAGTGGCCGGTCGCGACGGCGTCGAACCCGAGGGCCAGTGCCTTCTCGAGCAGGGCCGCGAACTTGATCCGCTCGTTGCAGCGCATGCAGGGGTTCGGCGTGCGGCCGGCCTGGTACTCGGCCACGAAGTCGTCGACGACGTCCTCCTTGAACCGGGCCGAGAAGTCCCACACGTAGTACGGGATGCCGAGGGCCGCGGCGGCACGCTGGGCGTCCATCGAGTCCTCGACCGTGCAGCAGCCGCGGCTGCCGGTGCGCAGGGTGCCGGGCATCCGGCTGAGCGCCAGGTGCACCCCGACGACGTCGTGTCCGGCGTCCACCGCCCGGGCCGCGGCCACCGCCGAGTCGACACCACCGCTCATCGCCGCCAGAACACGCATGGGTCCAGGGTAACTCCGACACGGCGTACCGTTGCTCGACGATGACGAGCACCACGAACGACGCCTTCGACCTCCGGGGCGTCCTGCTGTCCGGGTTCCTGCCCGCCGCGCTCTTCGCGATCGGCGAGGGTGCCATCATCCCGATCATCCCGATCGCGGCGGACTCCCTCGGGGCGAGCCTGGCGATCGCCGGGTTCGTCGCCTCGCTGATCCTGGTCGGCGAACTCATCGGGGACGTCCCCTCGGGCGTCGTCGTGGCCAGGATCGGCGAACGCAACGCCATGATCGGCGCCGCGGTGGTCTCGGTCGTCGGGCTGCTGGTCTGCACCGTCGCCCCGAACCCCCTCGTCCTGGCCGTCGGCGTCTTCCTGGTGGGCCTGTCCACCGCCGTCTTCGCCCTGGCCCGGCACGCGTACATGACGACCGCGATCCCGTTGCGGATCCGGGCCCGGGCGCTCTCGAGCCTCGGCGGCGTCTTCCGCTTCGGCTACTTCGTCGGTCCGTTCCTGGCGGCCGGGGTCATCCACCTCACCGGCACGACCCAGAGCGCGTTCTGGGTGCACGTCGTCTGCTGCCTCGGCGCTGCCGTGGTGCTGCTCGTCATCCGCGACCCCGCGACGGGCGTCCGCGGCCTGCAGCGGCCGACCCGGGCCTCCCGGCCGACGGCGACCGACGCGGCAGCGACCGACGCGACGGCGACCGACGTGTCAGCGACGACCGCCGGCACGACGCGACCGGGCGAGCTCGAGGGCGAACAGTTCGTCGAGGAGGAGTCCCACGGTCTCTTCCAGACCATCCGCGCGCACCACCGGGTGCTCGTGCGTCTGGGCAGCGGGGCGGCGCTGATCGGCGCGATGCGCGCCGGACGCCAGGTGATCCTGCCGCTGTGGGCGGTCAGCGTCGGTCTGGACGACTCCACCGCCGCTCTCGTCATCGGCATCGCCGGCGCCGTCGACTTCGCGCTCTTCTACACGAGCGGGCAGATCATGGACCGCTGGGGACGCCTGGCGAGCGCCCTGCCCTGCATGCTCGGCCTGAGCATCTGCTACTTCCTGCTGGCCTGGAGCGACCACCTCGACGCCCGCGTCGGCTGGTTCGTCGCGGTCGCGATGGCGATGTCCCTGGCGAACGGCGTCGGCTCCGGGATCCTCATGACACTCGGCGCGGACCTGGCACCCGCGGACCGGCCCGCACCGTTCCTCGGGGCGTGGCGGTTCACCGGCGACCTCGGGTCCGCCGCGGCCCCGCTCGTGATCTCCGGCGTCACCGCGCTCGCGACGATCGCGGTCGCGAGCGGCGTGATGGGGGTGCTCGGCCTGGTCGGCGCGGGGATCCTGCTCCGGTACGTGCCGCGGTACCTGCCCCGCACGCTGCGCTGACCGGGTCCGTCCTCGCCGGCACGCCGCGCTGACCGGGTCCGTCGCGCGATCGCATGGTGCGATGACCGGGTCCGTCGCGCGGTCGCGCCCCGTCACGGACGGCGCGCCCCGTCGCGACAGGGCGCGACGCCCGCAGGCGGGCGCCACCCGACCGGGAGGCCCGTCCCACCTCCGCCACCCGGCCCGCTGCGTACACTGGGTCGGCCAGCGGGAGTGGTGGAATTGGTAGACACGCAGGATTTAGGTTCCTGTGCTCCGGCGTGAGGGTTCGAGTCCCTCCTTCCGCACCGAACGTCCCCGGGACCGTGCTCGAGGCCGCTCCGGACGTCACCCTCCCGACGGACGGCCCGGACACGCCCGCACGGTACCCTCGGTCCGGCGGGTGCTCCATCCGCCCTCGCCCGCCGACCGGAAGAACCATGCACTCCGTCGCACTCGCCCTGATCCCCTGGCTGGATCCGCAGTACATCCTCGACCACTTCGGGGCGTTCGCCGTGCTCATCGTCTGCGCGATCATCTTCGCCGAGACCGGACTGCTGGTCGGCTTCATCTTCCCCGGCGACAGCCTGCTCGTCATCACGGGCCTGTTCGCCTTCGACCGCGACGGCCAGATCGGCGGGATCCCGATCTGGGTCGTCGCGCTGATGATCGGCGCAGCGGCGTTCCTCGGCGGTGAGCTCGGCTACTACATCGGCAAGAAGGCCGGCCCGCCGATCTTCGAGCGCAAGGACAGCGGTCTGTTCTCGAAGGCGAACGTCGACCGGACGAACGCGTTCTTCCACAGGTACGGCGCCCTCGCGGTGATCCTCGCGCGCTTCGTCCCCGTCGTGCGGACGTTCGCCCCGATCGCGGCCGGTGTCGGCCGGATGAACTACAAGAAGTACTCCCTCTACAACGCGGTCGGAGCGGTCGTCTGGGGCGTCGGTGTGACGTTCCTCGGGTACTTCCTCGGGTACATCCCCGCCGTGGCGTACATCGTGCGCAACTACATCGACGTGATCCTCCTCGTGGCGGTCGTCGTCACCGTGGTCCCGGCCGCGATCACCTACTTCCGGAACGCCCGCAAGGCGAAGCAGCGCGAGCCCGAGCAGCCGTAGCCCGGCGCAGCCGGCGCCCGGCCGTCCGGCCGTCCGGCCGCCGGGCTGCCCGCGCCCCTCGGCTGCACCAGCGCCCGCCTGGCGCGAGCGGGACCCGCACAACACGAACCGGCTCGAACCACGCAATCCCGTGGTTCGAGCCGGTTTCCGTTGTGCGCTGCCATTCGGCGCCAGCACCAGCACCAGCGCCAGCACCAGCACCAGCACCAGCACCAGCACCAGCGCCAGCGCCGGGCGCGCCTACGCCCGCGGCGTCTCGCCGTCGAACCACTCGCGGACGATCGGCGCGATGCCCCGGAAGGCCTTCGACCGGTGGCTCAGCGCGTTCTTCTCCGCCCGGGTCAGCTGCGCCGCCGAGCGGTCCGCGTCGTCCGGCTGGAACACCGGGTCGTAGCCGTGCCCGCCGTCCCCGATCGGCTCGGTGCGGACCTCGCCGTTCCACACGGCCTCGAACACGTGCTCGACGCCGGAGGGCGTGACGAACGCGGCCGCGCAGACGAACGCCGCGGTGCGCTCGACCACACCGTCCAGGTTCTGCAGCAGCAGCGCGATGTTGTCGGCGTCCACCCGGGTGCCGGCGTACCGGGCGGAGTGGATGCCGGGTGCTCCGTCGAGCGCGTCGACCGCGATGCCGGAGTCGTCCGCCAGGGCCGGCAGTCCGGTGTGGGCGACCGCGGCCCGCGCCTTGATGAGTGCGTTCGCCGCGTAGGTGTCGCCGTCCTCGACGGGTTCGGGCCCGTCGTAGGACGAGAGCGTCACGCCGTCACCCAGGGCCGAACCGAGGATCTCGCGCAGTTCGACGACCTTGCCCTGGTTGTGGGTGGCCAGGACGACGGTACGGGCGGTGCCGTCCGCCGCCGCCCCGGTCATGCCAGCCCCAGCGCGGTCCGCTGCACCGCGGCGAGCGACGCGTTCCCGGCGAGCCCGAGGTCGAGCAGCGCGTCCAGCTCCTGGCGGTCGAACGGCGCGTGCTCGGCGGTGCCCTGCACCTCGATGAACTTGCCCGACCCGGTCGTGACGATGTTCATGTCGGTGTCGGCGCGCGAGTCCTCTTCGTAGGCCAGGTCGAGCATCGGCACACCCCCGACGATGCCGACGGAGATCGCCTGCACGCTGTCGGTGAGCGGCGTCGCCTTCTTGCCGATGAAGCCACGCTCGCGACCCCACTCGATCGCGTCGACCATCGCCACGTAGGCGCCGGTGATCGACGCGGTGCGGGTGCCGCCGTCGGCCTGCAGCACGTCGCAGTCGAGCACGAGGGTGTTCTCGCCCAGCCCCTTCATGTCGACGACAGCGCGCAGTGAACGGCCGATCAGCCGGGAGATCTCGTGCGTGCGCCCGCCGACCTTGCCCTTGATCGACTCGCGCTGCATGCGCTCGTTCGTCGAGCGCGGGAGCATCGAGTACTCGGCGGTGACCCAGCCGGTGCCCTTGCCGGCCATCCAGCGTGGGACGCCGTTGGTGAACGAGGCGGTGCAGAGCACCCGGGTGTTGCCGAACGAGATGAGCGCGCTGCCCTCGGCCTGGGTGCTCCAGCCGCGTTCGATGGTGACGGGTCGGTGGTCGGTGGTGGTCCGGCCGTCGATGCGGACGGTGCCGTCGGTGGCGTTCATGGTGTTCCTCTCGGTCCGGCCTGGAGGCTCGGTGCGGGTGGTCCGGTCGTCGTGCGTCCGCCGAGGGCGGCGTGGGGCATGGTCAGTGCAGGGTGCGCGGGAGCGTGATGGTGCCGGTCTCGAGGTGGCCGACGGTCGCGACCTCGGGGCCGAGGAACCGGCGGGCCAGGCGGACGAACCCGGCCTCGTCGGCACCGGTGGCCTCGAACGAGTACTCCGGCGGTTCGGTGCCGGTGCGTTCCAGACCGTGTTCGACGAGTCGGCGGTAGACGTCGTTCGCGGTCTCCTCGGCACTCGACACCAGCGTGACGTCCGGTCCCATGACGTACTGGATGGCGGCGGACATCAGCGGGTAGTGCGTGCACCCGAGGACCAGCGTGTCGACCCCGGCGGCCCGCACGGGTGTGAGGTAGCCCGCGGCGACCTCGCGGAGCTGGGCGGACGAAGTGTCCCCGGCCTCGACGAACTCGACGAAGCGAGGGCACGCCGCAGTGGTGAGGGTGACGTCGGCGGCGACCGCGAAGGCGTCCTCGTAGGCGCGGGACGCGATGGTGCCGATCGTGCCGATGACCCCGATGCGGCCGGTGCGGGTCTGCTTGACGGCGGCCCGGGCGGCGGGCTGGATGACCTCGACGACGGGGATGCCGTACGCCTGCTCGTAGCGTTCACGCGCGTCGCGGAGGACGGCGGAACTCGCGGTGTTGCACGCGATGACGAGCGCCTTGACGCCCTGGTCGACGAGGTCGTCCATGACCTCGAGCGCGTAGCGGCGGACGTCGGCGATGGGCTTCGGGCCGTACGGCGAGTGCAGCGTGTCGCCGACGTAGCGGATGCTCTCGCGGGGCAGCTGGTCGATGATCGCCCGCGCCACCGTCAGCCCGCCGACGCCGCTGTCGAAGACTCCGATCGGTGCATCCGTCACGGTGACCAGCGTACCGACGCGCGCCGACCCTGCGGGCGTGGCCCGGGCCTCCCGTCCGGATGCCGGCGACGTCCACCGTTCCGGGCCCGCTCCGTGCCTGCGCACCCGGTCCTGGTTAGGGTCGGAGTCGTGACCACCGCGCTCCTGACGGACCAGTACGAACTCACCATGGTCGACGCCGCCCTGAAGGACGGCACCGCCGACCGCCGCTGCGTCTTCGAGGTCTTCGCGAGACGACTGCCGGACGGTCGCCGGTACGGCGTCGCCGCGGGGCTCGGACGCTTCCTCACCCAGCTGACCGAGTTCCGGTTCGGCGACGAGGAGATCGGGTTCCTCCGGGACCGCCGTGTCATCGACGAGGGCACCGCCCGGTGGCTCGCCGACTACCGGTTCAGCGGGAACGTCCGTGCGTACCGCGAGGGCGAGGTCTTCTTCCCGAACTCCCCCGTGCTGCAGATCGAGGGCACCTTCGCCGAGGCCGTGATGCTCGAGACCCTGGCGCTCAGCGTGTTCAACGCCGACTCCGCCATCGCCTCCGCCGCCGCGCGCATGGTGTCCGCCGCCGACCGTCGCCCGCTCGCCGAGATGGGCTCGCGTCGGACCGGTGAGTGGAACGCCGTCGCCGCCGCCCGGGCCGCCTACATCGCAGGCTTCGGTGCGACGAGCAACCTGGAGGCCGGCCGGACCTGGGGCATCCCGACGATGGGCACCGCAGCGCACGCGTTCACGCTGCTGCACGACTCGGAAGAGGCCGCGTTCCGGTCCCAGCTCGACGCGCTCGGCAGCGGTACGACCCTGCTCGTCGACACCTACGACATCGAGGCGGCGGTCGAGACGGCCGTCCGCCTGACCGACGGCAAGCTCGGCGCGGTCCGCATCGACAGCGGTGACCTGCCGTCGGTGGTCGCGTCGGTGCGCGCGCAGCTCGACCGGCTCGGTGCGACCGCGACGAAGATCACGGTGACCAACGACCTGGACGAGTACACGATCGCCGCACTCCGTGCCGCACCGGTCGACTCCTACGGCGTCGGCACCTCGGTCGTCTCCGGGTCGGGGCACCCGGCCGCGGGCATGGTCTTCAAGCTCGTCGCCCACCACTCCCCGGCGGGCGAGTGGGTGCCGGTGGCGAAGAAGTCCGCCGACAAGGCGTCGGTCGGCGGACGGAAGGAGGCCGGCCGCCGTCTGCGGAACGGCATCGCGACGGCGGAGGTCGTCCTGACCTCCGGCTCCGTCGGCCCGGACGAGCGGGACTTGCTCGTCCCCGTCGTCACGCACGGCGAGGTCGATCCGGCGTTCCTCGGGTCCGCCGGGGTCGAGGCCGCTCGCGCGCACCACAAGCGTGCGAAGGCGGAGCTGCCGGCTGATGCCGAGCGGATCGGTCGAGGCGACCCGGCCATCCCGACGCTGCTCGTCTGAGCGGCGTCGGCGGGGGTCACTCGGACTTCATCTTCTCGTAGATCGCCTTGCAGTCCGGGCAGACCGGGAACTTCTCGGGGTCCCGGCCCGGGATCCACTTCTTGCCGCACAGGGCCTTGACGGCCTTGCCGGTCAGTGCGGACTCGAGGATCTTGTCCTTCTTGACGTAGTGCGAGAAGCGCTCGTGGTCGCCGGGCTCGATCGCCTCCTCTTCCAGGAGCTTCTCGAGTTCGCGGTCCATCACGTCGAGGCCGCCACCACCGGGTTCCGTCGTGCTCATGTCACCAGGGTACGTCGTCACCGCCGGGTCCGTCGGCCGATCGGTCACGCTGTGGGTGGAGCGGCTGCAGTGCGTAGGCGGGCCGGCTCCAGCGCGCGGGCAGAGCGGGTGCAGCGCGTGGGCGGAGCGGCTGCGGTGGGTCAGTTCCGCTGCGCCGCGGCCAGGAGGTCCGGGCCACGTCGGTCGAACACCGCGCCTCCGACGACGACGCCGAGCACCAGGACGACCACGCCGATCCCGATCCCGACACCGAGGACGAGCGTGAGCGACGGGTCCTCCGCCCCGATGAGCGCGCGCACGCCGAACCACCCGGCCGGCACCATGCAGAGCACCGTGCCGATGACCATCAGGGTCTGCGCGACGGTCGCCGTCGCCCCCGCGGCCTGCGGCTGGTGGAACGGGTGGTCACCCGGTCGGACGGTCGGGTACGGCAGTGCGACCGAGACGATGCTCGACAGGCCGAGACCGCCGAGCAACCCGCTCGCCGACACCGCCACGAGCAACGGGAACGCGGCCATGTCGCCGTACAGCCAGGCGGACACCGCAGCCCCGGCGACCAGCAGGGGGACGCCGACGACGATGAGCGGCACCAGACGACCGAGGCGGTCGGTCCAGCCCGGAGCGCCCGAGGCGACGTGCAACCACACCGCCGTGTTGTCGTAGGAGACGTCGTTGTGCGGCAGGAACCCGGCGATCAGGGCCATCAGCGGCAGCGGCACGAGGGCCGTCCACGCCCAGGGCACCCCGGCGACACCGAGCGGCAGCACCACGATCGGCACGAACGCCAGGATCAGGTACGAGCTGCGGTACCGCGGGTCGCGGGTCCAGTACGTCAGCGCCCGGGCCGCGACGGCGCCGAACGGGGTCGAGCCGAGCCGGTCGAACCAGCCCAGCGCGCGGTGTCGGCGCGCACGGAGCGGACGTGGGACCGTGACGAGCACGTGACCGACCAGTGCCCACCAGGCCAGGCCGAGCAGCCCGACGACGACGAGCGCCACGAGAAGCCGGGCGACCGCCGTCCCGACGTGACCGGTCGCGGCGTCGGCGGGCACGGCCCACGCTGCACCCCACGGCGTCCACCCGGCGATGTCGGCGAGTCCCTGCAGTGCGGGTCCGGCCGGGTCGAGCCGGTCGGTCCGGAGCAGGAGCGACACGGACGGGACGAGCAGCACGAGTCCGACGAGCACCACGGGCCAGTTGGCCTCGCGGACGCGGTGGCCGGCGAACGCCAGCGCGCCGAGCGTGCTGCCGACGCGGATGAGCAGGGCCGTGGTGGCGAGCACGAGCACGGCGGCGACGACGGCCAGGAGGGCCGGGCCGGCACCGCGACTCCAGGTGACGACCTGCGCGACGGCGAGCACGGCGACCGCGACGACCGGGATGCCCAGGAGCCCGGCGACACCGAGTCCGACGGCCAGGTCGCGCTGCCCGATCCCGAACGCGGCGAAGCGCCGTGGGTCGAACTGGTCGGCGACACCGACGGCGAACGGCACGACGGTGCAGCCGATGGCCACCGCCGTGCCGACCAGGACCACGATCGTCCGTGCGGCGACCGGGTCGGCGGTGCGGAGCCCGCCGAGGACGGTCGCCGCCCAGAGGACGACGACCAGGGCGACCAGGCTGCCCACGACCACGGCGGCCGGACGGCGTGCCCCACCGCGGACCTGGCCCGCGAGCAGGTCGACCCTCAGCCGGAGAAGCTGTGCAACCATTCCATGCTCTCTGCGACGGGACGACCGCCGGCGAGTTCGACGAACTTGTCCTCGAGGCTGCGACGACCGCGGACCTGCGCCATGGTGCCGGCGGCCAGGACCTTGCCGCCGACGATGATCGCCACGGAGTCGCACGTGCGCTGGACGAGTTCCATCGAGTGGCTGGAGAGCACGACGGTGCCGCCCCCCGCGGTGTAGCGCCGCAGGATGTCCGTGATGGTCGTCGCGCTGACCGGGTCGACGGACTCGAACGGTTCGTCGAGCACCAGCACGCGCGGCGAGTGGATGAGCGTGGCGGCGAGGGCGATCTTCTTCGCCATGCCCATCGAGTAGTCCGCGACCGGTCGACCGAGGGCGTCGCCGAGGCCGAACGCCTCGGCCAGGTCGGCGCTGCGGCTCCGGGCGGTCTTGCCGTCGAGTCCGCGCAGCGTCGCGGAGTAGAAGAGCATCTGCGCGCCGGTCAGGCGGTCGAACAGGCGGAGCCGGTCCGGCAGGACGCCCATCGCCCGCTTGGCGGCGGTCGGGTCGGCCCAGACGTCGTGGTCGAGCACGGTCACGGTGCCGGCGTCCGGGCGCAGGAGGCCCGTGAGGACCGAGAGCGTCGTCGTCTTGCCGGCGCCGTTCGGGCCGACGACCCCGAAGATCGAGCCCTTCCGGATCTCCAGGTCGACGTCGTCCACGGCGAGCGTCTGGCCGTACCGCTTGACGAGGCCGTCGGCGCGGAGCACGACGGGCTGCTGCGGCACGTTCGGCCGACCGGTCGGGCGCTTCGTCGTGGTCGAGCCGGGCGCGCCGCCCGTGCCGGCCGAGCCGCCCGAGCCGTTCCGGGATGCCGACGTGCCGGAGCCGCCCCGGGCCTCCCGGCCGTCCGGCTCGTCGCCCGTGCGGGCCGAGCCCTGCGGCCGGGTCGCCCGGCCGGAACGCTTGTCCCGCTTCTTCCCCTGGCGAGGCTGTGGCGTCGTGCTCGACGGCGACCCGGCGGGCAGGACGTCCGCCCCCGCCGTCGTCTCCGAGTCGGTCCTGTCGTCCGTCATGTCGTCACCCGCGGGCGCGCCGTACGCACCCGTGTCCCCCGTGTCGTCGTGGTCGTCGTCGCCCGTCCCCAGGGCGACGGTCGTGCCGTCGTCGTCCGCGTCGGCCGTCCACGTCGCGTCCGACGTGCTGTAGACGTCGTCGTTTCCCGTTGTTCCTGCCGACACGAGGCCAACCGTACCAACGGTTCCGACCACTCGCTGAGCCGTGTCGGACCGGGTCACGAATTGAACACGATGCTGCCCGACCCGTACCCCGGCACCGGGTGGTTCCGTATCATTCACCGAGACACGACGGAGTGTTCACCACTCGGAAACCTGCCCGCAGCGCTCCCGGAGCGGTTGCTGGACCGGGCGTTCGTCGCTCCGGATCACGCGACTCCCGGCCAACTCGAACGCGGTGCGAGCAGTATCCAGGAAAGCCGTATCGAAGTGCCCGTCAGGACACGCTCGACGTGTCCCCCAGTGCGGACCGGAACCTCCACCCTCACGGGCGGACCGGACGCAGGCGGACACCGGAAGGGACAAGCATGACCACGCAGATCGTCATCCTCGCAGCGGGGATGGGCAGCCGCCTCGGGCGCAGCCTGCCGAAGCCGCTCACCGAGCTCAGCGACGGCCGCACCATCATGCAGCAGCAGTTCGACAACATCCGTGCCGCCTTCGGGTCCAGCGCGCGGGTCACGATCGTCGTCGGCTACAAGTCGGAGTACATCGTCGAGGCCTTCCCCGAGGCGAACTTCGTCTACAACGAGTCCTACGACTCCACGAACACCTCGAAGAGCCTGCTCCGGGCACTCAAGGCGACCGGCAAGAGCGGCGTCCTCTGGATGAACGGCGACGTGGTCTTCGACCCGATGGCACTCGTCCGTGCCGCCGACATGATCGACGAGGGTAGGTCGTTCGTCAGCGTCAACACCGAGAAGGTCTCCGACGAAGAGGTCAAGTACACGATCGACGCCGAGGGCTTCATCGCGAAGCTCTCGAAGAAGGTCGTCGGCGGCCTGGGTGAAGCCGTGGGCATCAACTACGTCTCCGCAGCTGACAAGCAGGCGCTGATCCGCCAGCTCGGCCGGGTCGACGACCAGGAGTACTTCGAGGGCGGCATCGAGGCTGCCATCGCCGAGGACGGGCTACGCTGGACGCCGATCGACATCTCCGACCTGTACGCGGTCGAGATCGACTTCGCCGAGGACCTGCAGCGCGCGAACGACCTGTTCGCCTGAGCCCGGTCAGGATCCCCCGATCCGGCCCACCGGCCCGGGTGGCCCGCCCCTCGGCGCGGTCCCGGCCGGAGGGAACCCATGACTGACGCGCAGACGCAGACCACCGTCGTCGCCGCGACGCCGGTGGCTCCGCGTGGTTCCGGTCGTCGGTACCGCCAGGCCCTCTGGCTGCTGACGGTGCGCGACCTGCGTGTGCGGTACTCGACGTCGGCGCTCGGGTACTTCTGGTCGATCCTCGACCCGCTGGTGATGTCGGCCATCTACTGGTTCGTCTTCACCCAGGTGTTCCACCGCGGCAAGGTGGGTGAGGAGCCGTACATCGTCTTCCTGCTCACCGCGCTGCTGCCCTGGATGTGGTTCACCGGGGCCGTGTCGGACTCGACGCGGGCCTTCATCAAGGAAGCCAAGCTGATCCGCTCGACGACGATCCCGCGGAGCATCTGGGTCGCCCGGATCGACGCGTCGAAGGGCATCGAGTTCCTGCTGAGCATCCCGGTGCTCGCGGTCTTCGTCATCGCCACCGGAGCCCACCTGCACTGGCAGGTCGTGCTGTGGCCGCTGGCGATCGTTCTGCAGGTCGCGCTGGTCTACGGCCTCGGGCTCATCGTGGCACCGCTCGTGGTCTTCTTCCGCGACCTCGAGCGAGCGGTCAAGCTCGTCCTGCGCTTCCTGTTCTACGCATCCCCGATCATCTACGGCACGCAGGCGTTGCCGGAGGCCCTGCACGACCTCGCCGCGATCAACCCGCTGAGCGGCATCTTCGGCATCTACCGCTCGGCGTTCTTCCCCGGGCAGCTGGACTGGAAGGAGGTGCTCGCGTCGGTCGTCGTCACGGGCATCGTCCTCGTCATCGGGCTCGTCGTGTTCCGTCGGAGCGAGCACCGCGTCCTCAAGGAGCTGTGATGGCCACGACCGAACCCGTGACGACCGCTCGCGCCACCGCGCCGGTGATCTCCGTGACCGACGCCGGGATCCGCTTCAAACGGAACCGCCGTGCCAGCCGGAGCTTCAAGGACCTCTTCGGCCGGGGACAGCGCCGGCGGAAGGCGGACGAGTTCTGGGCGCTCCGGAACGTGTCGTTCGACGTCCGTCCCGGCGAGGCCATCGGCGTCGTCGGACGGAACGGACAGGGCAAGTCGACGCTCCTCAAGCTCGTCGCCCAGGTGATGCTGCCGGACGAGGGCCGTGTGCACGTCGGCGCCGGTGTCGCGCCGCTGATCGAGATCACCGGCGGGTTCGTCGGCGACCTCACGGTGCGGGACAACGTCTACCTGACCGCGGGGCTGCACGGCATGTCGCGGGCCGAGATCCGTGCCGCCTTCGACGAGGTCATCGCGTTCGCCGAGATCGCGGACTTCGTCGACACCCCCTACAAGCACCTGTCGAGCGGCATGAAGGTGCGGATCGCCTTCGCCGTCATCTCGCGGTTGGACGAGCCGGTGATCCTGGTCGACGAGGTCCTGGCCGTGGGCGACAAGAAGTTCCGCGAGAAGTGCTACAAGCGGATCGAGGAGCTCCTGGCGGGCGGCCGGACGCTGTTCTTCGTCTCGCACAACGACAAGGACCTGCGCCGGTTCTGCGACCGGGGCCTGTACCTCGACGGTGGCCGACTGCAGTTCGACGGACCCATCGACGAGGCCCTCGAGCGGTACAACGCGGACCACGGCGTCTGACGCCCACTCCTCCACAACCGAGCACCTCCGCAGCACGCTCCACAGCCCCGGTTCCCCGAGGGCCCTCCGGGGGTCCCGACGTCGGACCCCACCCCTAGCGTGCTCCCCATGCACCACCCCACCACCGCCTACCCGGTTCCCTTCTCCATCGACCGATCAGCCGCTCCACGCCGCTACGAACTGGTCAACACCAGTACCGAGACCCTCGACGGGATCTCCCTCACCCACCTCGGCACCGGCTACTCGCCGCCGCTCGTCGTCCGACGCCTCGAGCCGGGGCGCGGCCTGTCCCTGGCCGTCTTCGGCGCCGGCGCGGACGAGACCGGTGTCGTCATCGTCCGGTGGCGCCGACCGGACCGCACGGAGTTCCTGTGGCGGATGTCGCTCGCCGGACCCGGGTTCGCCCCGTGACCGGGCACCCGGCCCGGGGCATCCGGACGCCCGTGCGACGGCGCCGACACCGGCGGCGCCCACACGGGCGACGCCGGCGCACGCCGGAGGTCAGTCGGCCGATCGGGAGCGCGCGACCTCATGCCAGCGTGCGACGAGCCGGTCGATCGCGTCG
Organism: Curtobacterium sp. MCPF17_001; assembly: GCF_003234615.1. Classification (NCBI taxonomy): domain Bacteria; kingdom Bacillati; phylum Actinomycetota; class Actinomycetes; order Micrococcales; family Microbacteriaceae; genus Curtobacterium; species Curtobacterium sp. MCPF17_001. Next base: position 106,720 of record NZ_QKSL01000010.1, on the reverse strand, counting down.
TGGAAGCGCGCCGTGGCGACGCCCGGCGTGGTGTCCCCGAAGTACCGCTCCACCCAGTGGCGGAGTCGGGCCAGTTCGTCCGCGTCCGTGGCGGCGCGGTCCACCCGCGCCACGACGTCCTCGGCGTCCTCCGCCCGCAGCCAGTTCGCGTCACCCAGGTAGCCGCGCTCGTCGACGTCGGCCTCGGGCGACACCGGTCGGGTGACGATCAGGGGCTTGCCCACGGCCAGGCGGTCGTAGATCATCGCGCTGATGTCGGTGATCGCCACGTCGGCCCCGGCGAGCTGCCAGCCCAGCGTCGGCCCGTCGTCGTACACGTGGTGCGCCGACGGGTCGGCGGCGTTCGCGGCCGTGATGGCGGCGACGATCCGCTGGTGGGCCGACCGGTAGTCCGCGTCGAGCACCCCACTGCGAGGGTGCGGCCGGTACACCAGCCGGTGTCGTGCCGACGCCAGGACCTGCTCCGCGATCGTCGTGCCGTGGCTGGCGATCGACCCGTAGGCGGCCGCGGGACGGTCGCCCTCCCAGGTCGGCGCGTACAGCACGACGGTGCGGTCGTCCGCCGGGTACGGCGGCTCGCCGGCGAAGTGGTCCGCCTGGGGCCGACCGATCGCGATCGTGCGCGCGTCCAGGTCGTAGTCCCAGAGCGCGTCGGCGAGCCGGTCCCGGGCCGCGTCGCCGGCGATCAGCGCGGCGTCGTAGGCCTTGAACTGGTTCGTCGTCATGTACATCTTGTCGCTCTCGCCGTGGTTGACGAAGACGTGCCACATCCGCCCGTACCGCATCATCTGGAAGTTGCGGGCGTTCTGGTTGACGTAGAGCACCACCTTCGGCGCCTGCTCGGTGACGAAGCGCTCGAGGTCGACCACCTGCCGGGCGTAGACGACGGGGACGGGTGACTCGTCCGCCAACACCAGCATCGCTCCGGGGCTGCGGGACAGGATCGCCACCCCGCGGTGCCGGGCCAGTTCGGCGAGCGGGCCGTACCACTGGCGGATCTGGTACATGTTCACCGGACCGTCGGCGAAGTAGACGGCGATCTCGACGGTCCCCGGTGCCGGCATCGGCATCGAGGGCAACCGACGGGCCAGCTGCGACCGCGTCTGCCGCGACCGCCACAGCCGTTGCGCGAGCCGGATCGCGGTACGGGCGTCCTTGACGATGGCCATGCTGTGCTCCTGGGCGGTGGGTCGGACAGGTCGTTCGGTGCGGTGCAGGACGGACGGGAGGCGCGCCTCCCGTCCGTCCCGACCCTGTCAGACGACGGGTGGGCGGCCGGCCAGCGTCATCCGGCCGATCGTCAGCCAGCCCATCACGTGGACCGGCCCGCAGTCGGTGCGCCACCCCTCGGCGACACCACCGAACCAGGTCGCGAGCCGCCGCGGCGACCGCCACCAGCGCAACACCTGGATCGCGGCCCAGCTGCCGACGTACAGGGGCCGGAGCACGGCGGGCAGGTTGCGCCGCGCCAGCCACACCCGGTTCCGGGCGTTGAGGCGGACGTACTCGCGGTGGCGCGCCGGGTCGATCGCCGGGTGGTTCGCGACGAGCTCGCCCGCGTACCAGGTGCGTCGTCCGGCGCCCCAGACCCGCCACGCGAGCTCGATGCCCTCGTGCGCGTAGAAGTACTCGGCTCCCCAACCGCCGACCGCCCGCCAGACGTCCATCGGCAGGACGACGGCGCCCTCCCAGACGGAGAACACCGGTGAGCTCTGCTCCGGGTCGCCCTTCCGGATCCGTGGCACCCAGCGTCGGGGGTTCGCCGACCCGGTGGGGTCGACCACCCGTGGCTGCACCAGCCCGAGCGACGGGTCGTGCTCGAACAGGGCGATGGCGTCGCGGAGGAACGTCGGCGACGGGACCGAGGCGTCGTCGTCGAGGAAGAACACGTAGTCACCGTCGACCTCGGCGGCACCGGCGTTGCGGCCAGCGGGGATGCCGAGGTTCTCCGGCAGGGCGAGCGCGCGGACGCCGTCGGGCAGTCCGACCGGCTGCCAACCGTTGCCGACGCAGACCACGTCGAGCTCGACGCCCTGCTGCGCGAGCACGCTCTCGAGGCCCCGTCGCAGGTCCTCGGGTCGGGTGCCCTGTGACAGGCTCACCACGGCCACGCGCGGTCGGTCGCGGTGCGGCACCGCCTCCCGACGGAGCGTGCCGGGCCTCACGCGCGGACCCGCTTCGACGACATGATCGCCAGGAAGTGCCCGGCGGTGGCGAGGACGGCGAGCGGCAGGAGCGCCCCGACCAGGATCCGGTCGGCCAGCGGGTGCCCGATGACGAGCGCCAGCAGGGCGACGACGAACGTGATGATCGTCAGTTCGACGGAGTGGTAGAGCCGGTGGAACGGCAGGAAGCGGGCGACACGGCGGAGCGTCGCGAGCCGGGCACCCGACGGCGCGGTGACTCCGTCGCGCCGGTCGGCGAGCTTCTCCATGCCGCCGTGCGCACGCGCCACGTGCACCATGTCGTTGAGGGCCTTGTTGAGGACGATGACCAGGCCGAGGGCGCAGCCGATCGTCGTCCACATCCAGTCGACGCCGTGGATCGGCCACGTCGCCGCCCGGACGCCGAGTGCGATCGGGATGAGCCCCTCGGTCGTGTAGTGCCCGACCTTGTCGAGGAAGATGCCGGCCGGGGAACGGGTCCCGCGCCACCGGGCGACCTCGCCGTCGGAGCAGTCGACGAGCATCTGCAGTTGCCCGAGCACGAGCGCGAGCAGCGCACCCCAGATGCCCGGGATGAGCAGCGCGGCCGCGGTGGACCACCCGACCAGGATCATCAGACCGGTGACCTGGTTCGCACTGACCCGGGTGCGGAGCAGCACCGACGTCAGGTACGGCGAGACGTCCCGCAGGTAGAGCGAGGCCGTCCAGTGCTCGGCGTTGGCGCGCGCACGGACCTCGTCCGGCTGGGCGACCGCCCGCAGTTCGGCGATCGAGGTCGGGCGGGTGAACCCGCGGGCGTCCCGGGGGTCCGGCGCGCCGCCGTTCCCGAGGTCATCGTCGGCCATGTCGGTCACCGTCCCGTGTGCGTGGTCAGATCGGAGGTCCGCGTCAGGAACCCGATGATGAAGCCGACACCCCAGCCGACGTGGATGCACGGCAGCACGACGAGCAGCCACGCCCGCGTCGCCGGCACCGATCGCCGCGACACCGCGAGGGCACCGACGACGACGAAGAGCAGGTAGACCGCCGGGATCGCGAACCCGGTCATCGCCCACGCCGACGGCGAGCCGAGGACCGCCCCGACGACACCGACGAGTCCGGCGACCAGCCCGAGGGCGACGGCCACGACCATCAGCGGCGGGACGAAGTAGCGCAGCCCGTTGCCGGCCGGGAACCGCCGTGCCAGTTCGCCGCGCCAGAGACCGGTGGCCACGAACTGACGCACCAGACGTTTCAGGCTCGGGCGCGGACGGTAGGTGACGACGAGCTCCGGCGTGAACCAGACCGTGCCGCCCGTGGTCCGGAGGCGCCGGTTGAGCTCCCAGTCCTGCCCGCGCTTGATCCCCTCGTCGAAGAGACCGACCGCGAACAGGCGCTCACGTCGGAACACCCCGAGGTACGCCGTCTCAGCGGGGCCCGCCTGCCCACCGACGTGGTGCGGGGTCCCACCGAGGCCGACGCGGCTGCCGTAGGCGAGGGCAACGGCCTGCTCGAACGGCGTCCGCCCCTCGGCCCGCATGATGCCGCCGACGTTGTCGGCTCCGGACTCCTGCAGGGTCCGGACGGCGATGCGCGTGTAGTCGGGAGGAAGGACACTGTGCGCGTCGACCCGCACCACGATCGGGTGCTCGGAGGCACGGATCGCGACGTTGAGACCGGCGGGCGTCGACCCGACGGGGTTGTCGACCGCGCGGATCCGCGGGTCGGCGGCGCTCATCTCGGCGACGAGTTCGTTCGTGCCGTCGATCGACGGACCCAGTGCCAGGATGACCTCGAACGGCCCGGCGTAGTCCTGGTCGAGCAGGCTGCCGACCGCGGCGCGGACCTCGGTCACCTCGTTGAGGACGGGCATGACGTAGGAGACACCCGGCAGGGCCTGTCCGTCGTGCTGCATGTGATCCTCGGGGTCCGGCGGGCGCGACACGACCTGGTGGGGCCGCCCCGCAGAGCGGACCGAGCCTATCAAGCACCCGAGGCGGACACCTGGCCGCACCCTGGACCGGCGCGGGAGCAGATCCCGTCGAGCCGGTCCGGCGGTACTGGCCGGTCCCGCCCGTGCCCCGGACGGACGGGAGGCCCGCCACCGGACCGGTGGCGGGCCTCCCGTCAGGGGTCGGTCGGGTCACTTCGAGCTGTCGTAGGTCCCCAGCTGGACGTCGGCGGTCCGGGTCTCGCCGTTGCGGACGTAGGTGACCTTCGTCGTGGCACCACCGGCGAAGAAGCGGACCTGCGCGGTGAGGTCCGTCGCGTCGGCGATCGTGGCGTCGCCGAGCTTCGTGACGACGTCGCCCTTCTGCAGCCCGGCGTCGGCGGCCGCGCCACCGGAAACGACCGACTTGATGAGGGCGCCGACCTGCGAGGCGTTGGCGTCCTCTGTCGCGTCACCGACCGACGCACCGAGCAGGCCGTGCGTGGCCTTGCCGTTGTCGACGATCTCGGACGCGACGCGCTTCACCAGGTTCGACGGGATCGAGAACCCGACGCCGATGCTGCCCGACTGGGCGCTCGACGAGCTCGAGCTGCCGGCGCTGGCGATGGCGACGTTGATGCCGATCAGCCGGCCCTTGTCGTCGAGCAGCGCACCGCCCGAGTTGCCGGGGTTGATCGACGCGTCGGTCTGGATCACCGGCAGGGACACCGTGGTGCTCGCCGAGGAACTGCTGCCGTTGTCGCCGTTGCCCCAGAAGTCGAACGGGCCGTTGCCGTTGTTGCCCTGGCCCTCGTTCGAGTCGCCGCCCGCGTTCGGGTCGCTCGACGTCACCTGGATGCTGCGGTTCAGGGTCGAGACGATGCCGTCCGTGACGGTGTTCGACAGTCCCAGCGGAGCACCGATCGCCACGGCGGTGTCACCCACGTTGAGCTTCGACGAGTCGGCGAAGTCCATCGGGGTGAGGTCCGGCGCGTCGATCTTGATGACCGCGAGGTCCACCGTCGGATCGGTGCCGACGAGCTTGCCCTTGTAGACGCGGCCGTTCGAGGTCGTCACCGAGATGGTGCCGCTCGAGCTGTCGCCGTCGAGCGTCACCACGTGGGTGTTCGTGACGATGTAGCCGTCCTTGTTCAGGATGACGCCGGAACCGGTGCCGGCTTCGCTGCTCGCCGAGACGTTGATCGTGACGACGGAGGGAGTGGCCTTCGCGGCGACCGCGGTCACGACGGTGGCCGAGTCGTAGTCGTTGACGGTCAGGTTCCCGCCGCTCTGCGAGGTGCCGGAGCCACTCGAGGTGGCGTTGCCGTCGGTGGCCGAGTCGGCGGCCCAGACTATGCCGCCGCCGATGAGCCCGCCGACCAGGGCGATGGCCACGGCGGGCAGCAGGAGCCTGTTGCGGCCGGGACGCTCGCGGGTGGTGGTGCCGGTCGACGCGGGAGCGCCGGAGAAGTAGTGGCCGTTCGCACGCTGCTGGTCCGCGGCGTCACCGAACGAGCTCGTCGCAGAGGAGGGCGGCTGGTCGGACGACGGGGTCGGGGCTGCGGCGCCGGAGTACTCGCCGTAGCGTGGGCGGTCCTGGCCGTACTGGCCCTGCTGGCCGTACTGCGAGGTCTGGCCGTACTGACCCTGCTGGCCGTACTGCGACGCCTGGCCGTACTGACCCTGCTGGCCGTACTGCGACGCGTCACCGTACTGACCCTGGCCGTACTGACCCTGCTGGCCGTACTGACCCTGGCCGTACTGCGCGTCCTGGCCGTACTGACTCTGGCCGTACTGGCTCTGACCGTATTGCGGGTCCTGGCCGTACTGACCCTGCTGGCCGTACTGACCCTGCTGCGAGTACTGGCCGTACTGCCCGTACGTCGCGTCCTGGGCGTCGTACCCGGTCTGAGCATCGTGTCCGGTCCGGCCGTACTCGGCGGTCGCCGTGGCGTCGGCGTCCGAGGACGATCCGCCGCCGAAGGTCGGGTACGGGGTCGTGTACTGCTCGGTCGGGTGGTCGGAGGCAACCGTGTGCTCGCCCTCCGCTCCGGGAGTCGTCCCCACCACGTCCGTGTCGTCGGCGTCGCGGTGCCCGTGCTGGCTGCCGTTCGCCTCGTCCGGACCGGTGGTCTCGTCGCGACGGTCGTCGTCGCCGTGCCCGTTGGGCGTGGTGTCGCTCATGCTGGACGTGCTCCTTTCAAGCCCCTGCAGTCTCCACCACCGACCTGGGCGGTCATGATGGCGCACCTGCGAGGTGGCCAAGCCGATCGTATGCGTCCGCTGTGTGCACGGTCCGCACAGGAGGCCCGCGGCTCCGGGGCCGGCACGGGGCGGACGCTAGGTTGGTGGCCAGCGTGCGCCGCGCCTCCCGGCCGGTGCCGCGACGTCGAGAGGGGTCGCTCATGCGGCAGACCGGTCCGTGGCTGCGAGCCGCCGAGGGCGCCATGCTCCTGGGAGCCGACGGGGTGCCCGCGCCGACCGTCTTCGCCGAGATGAGCGCGCTGGCGGCGGCGACCGGGGCGATCAACCTCGGGCAGGGCTTCCCGGACGAGGACGGTCCGGTCGAGGTGCTGGAGGCCGCGGTCCGCGCGATCCGCACCGGTGCGAACCAGTACCCACCGGGCCGTGGCACGCCGGACCTGCGCGCTGCCGTCGCGGAACACCAGGCACGGTGGTACGGCCTGGACGTCGATCCCGACCGGGAGGTCTTGGTCACCGCCGGCGCGACCGAGGCCCTCGCCGCCACCCTGCTCGCCCTGGTCGAGCCCGGCGACGAGGTCATCACCTTCGAGCCGTTCTACGACGCCTACGGCGCCCTCATCCGCTTGGCCGGCGCGACGCACGTCACCGTCCCGCTCCGGGCCCCGGACTTCCTGCCGGACGAGGCGGACCTGCGTGCCGCGTTCTCCGACCGCACCCGCGTCGTCCTCGTGAACACCCCGCACAACCCCACCGGTCGGGTGCTGCCGGTCGAGGTCCTCCGCACCGTGGTCGAGCTCGCCGAGCGGTCCGACGCGGTCATCGTCACCGACGAGGTCTACGAGCACCTGGCGTTCGCCGGCACGCACGTCCCGCCGGTCACACTCCCCGGGGCACGCGAACGGACCGTGTCGATCTCCAGCGCCGGCAAGACCTTCAACACGACGGGGTGGAAGATCGGCTGGCTCACCGCTCCCCCGGCGCTGGTCCAGGCCATCACGACCGTCAAGCAGTACCTGACGTTCGTCAACGGGGCGCCGTTCCAACCGGCGATCGCCACCGGGCTGCGACTGCCCGACGCGGTGTTCGCCGGCATCGCGGCCGATCTCGGGGCGAAGCAGGAGATCCTGGCCGACGGCCTCGCCGCCGCCGGCTTCGACGTCCTCCGGCCGGACGCCGGCTACTTCGTCATCGCGGACGCGGCACCCCTCGGGTACGACGACGCCCGGGCCCTCTGCCTGGAGCTCCCGGGGATCGCCGGCGTCGTCGGTGTGCCGGTGTCCGCGTTCGTCCGGCCCGACCACGTCGACGGGTACCGGTCGCTCATCCGGTTCGCCTTCTGCAAGCGGCGGTCGGTGCTCGAGGAGGCCGTGGCCCGGCTGGCGGGGCTCGCCGCGGCTGTCTGAGCGCCTCCCGCCGACCCGTCGGCGTCGGTGGCCAGCCTGCGCTGTCGCCCTCAGCCCCGCGCGCGCACGTCGTACCGACGGAGTGACAGGGACGGGTTGACGGTCCGCACCCGCTCGGTGACCGCGGTGTCGACGGTCGTGACGAGCAGCCCGGGCTCGGCCCCGAGCGCGGCGACGGCGGTGCCGGTGGGGTCGAGTGCGACCGATCCCCCGATGCCGACGGGCGGCGCCTGCCCGACGCCGAGCACCCACACCGTGTTCTCGATCGCCCGCGCCGTGAGCAGCGTCCGCCAGTGGTGCTCCTTGCCCGGCCCGCGCACCCACTCCGCCGGGACGACCACCACATCGGCAGCACCGTCCTCGGGGGCCGCCAGGCGGCGCGTGACCTCGGGGAAACGCAGGTCGTAGCAGGTCTCCAGCCCGACCCGGACGCCGTCGAACGTGAACACCGGCAGCTGCTCCGGATCGCCGGGCTCGATGTGGTCCGACTCGCGGGAGCCGAAGGCGTCGTAGAGGTGCACCTTCCGGTACGTGCTGACGAGCGAACCGTCCGGAGCGATCGCCACGAGGGTGTTGCGGAAGCGGTCCGCCCTCTGCCCCGCCTCGGCGACGCCGACCACGAGCGCGATCCCGGTGCTGCGCGCGATCCGGCGGAGCCCCGTCACGAACGGACCGTCGAGCGGTTGGGCTGCGGCGACGAAGCGGTCGTCGATCTCCGGGGTGAAGTACGACGTGTACTCGGGGGTGACCAGGAGCCGCGCACCCCGGGCCACCGCGTCGACCGCGGCCGCCCGCACGGCCTCGAGGTTCGCCGCGGGGTCGTCCACGGGGGCGAACTGGGCTGCCGCGATCGTCAGGGTCGTCACGGTGTCAGGGTAACCGCACGTCCGCCCGGCGGCCCCGGACGTCGGCCCGTCGGCTCCGGACGTCGGCCCGTCAGCCCCGGACGGCGAGGACGTTGAACGACCGCCGCAGGATCGCGACCACGTCGTCGTCGCCCGTCGCCCAGGTCGTGATCGACACGTCGAAGCACGCGAGCGCCGCCTGCACGATCGTCCGGGCACGCAGGTCGGTGTCCGTCCCGCGGAGACGATCGGCGACCAGTGGCGTGAGCGCCTCGGCCCACGCCTGGTGCTTCTCCAGGTTCCGCGCACGGAGCGACGGTGTGCTCGTCATCACCCGGACGGAACGACGCCCGGTCTCCGGGTCGTCGCCGCCGTGCACGAGCATCGTCGCGAAGGACTCGCGCAGGGCCGTCCAGACGGGCTCCTCGTCCGGCTGGTCCCGGAACGCCGCGGCGAGGGCGTCCCGGTGTCGTGCCGGATCGCCGATGACCGCGTCCTCCTTCGCCGGGAAGTACCGGTGGAAGCTCCGAGCCGAGATCCCTGCCTCGGCCGCCACCTGCTCGACGGTGACCCGGTCGAAGCCGTCCGCGTCGAAGCGGGCGATGGCCACCGCGGCGATGCGCGCCCGGACGGCGTCGCGCGTGATGTCGCGCAGGACGTTCCGCGTCGGCGTCGTCGTCTCGCTCATGGGGCGAGTCTACCGCGATGACAGGATGAGCCGTACTTGACAGTCTCTGCCAGGCTCGGCGTAGTGTGCCAACAGACATCCACTCGAGAGGAGAACGACATGCAGCAACGCACACTCGGACGACAGGGCCTCGTCGTCAGCGCGATCGGCTACGGCGCGATGGGGACGACCTTCGCGTACGGGCCCGGCGACGACACCGAGTCGATCACCGCGATCCGGCACGCCCACGAACTCGGCGTGACCCACTTCGACACCGCGGAGCTCTACGGGTGGGGGACGGGCGAACGCCTGCTCGGCGCCGCCCTCGCACCGATCCGCGACGAGGTCACCATCGCGACGAAGTTCGGCTTCACGCCCGACACCTTCGCCCCGAACTCGCAGCTCGACCACATCCGGCAGGTCGTCGACGCGAGCCTGCGCAACCTCGGTACCGACTCGATCGACGTGCTCTACCAGCACGTGCACGACCCCCGGGTACCGATCGAGGACGTCGTCGGCGTCATGCAGGAGTTCGTGCAGGCCGGCAAGGTCCGCTACCTCGGGTTGTCGAACACGGACGCGGAGAACATCCGCCGCGCACACTCGGTCCATCCGATCTCCGTGCTGCAGACGGAGTACTCGGTCTTCGCCCGCGAGTCCGAGGAGCTGTTCCCCGTCGTGGACGAGCTCGGCATCGGCCTCGTCGCGTACTCACCCCTGGCGCGCGGCTTCCTCAGCGGAGCCGTGCAGCCGCGGAGCGCGTACGCGGCGGACGACATCCGGCAGTGGCTGGAGTGGTGGGCACCCGAGCACTGGGACGCAAACACCGCGGTCGTCGGCGGCCTGACCGAGCTCGCCGACGAGAAGGGCATCTCGCTCTCCCAGCTCGCGCTCGCGTGGATCCTCGCGCAGCGCGACGACATCGTGCCGATCCCGGGGTCGCGCAACCCGCGGCGCGTCGCGGAGAACGTCGCCGCCGCCGAGGTGGCCCTGTCCGCGGACGAGCTCGCGCGCATCGACGTCCTCGGACGCGGCGTCCGTGGCGCACGCGCCACGAGCTGAGGAACAGCGCGAGGCCACGACTCGGCCCGGTGACGGACGGGAGGCCCGGTGCCAGCTGGCACCGGGCCTCCCGTCCGTCACCACAGCCGCCTCGGCGCTGCCGGGGATCGCGCCGTACCGGACAGCGAACGCGGCCAACCAAGTCCGCGGTGAACGCGAAGAAGCCCCGGTCCGTGAGGACCGGGGCTTCTTGTGTCGCATTGGTTGCGGGGGCAGGATTTGAACCTACGACCTCTGGGTTATGAGCCCAGCGAGCTACCGAACTGCTCCACCCCGCGGCACATGGAAAACACTACACGGACCCGAGCGGGGTGCCAAATCGAGCACCCCGCTCGGCGTGTTCAGCCCTGCGGGGCGCTGCTGCCCTCCGCGGCGATGGCGGCCTCGATGGCCTCCTGCAGCTGCTTGTCGGCCTCGGCCGCCGCGACCAGGTCGTTGTCGGCGTACGCCTGCTCGCGAGCCCGGAGTGCCTTGTCGGCGTCGGAGAGGGCCTGCTGCACGTCGGGGTCCGTGCTGCCCGCGGACGAACCACCCGTGGCGCCACCCGTCGCACCGCCGGTGGAGCTGCCACCGGTCGAGCTGCCACCGGTCGACGCGTCCGACCCGGTGTCCGCCGAGTCCGAACCGGATGCGGCACCGGAGTCACCCGCGGCCGCCCCGGAGTTGCCGCCGAAGAGCTCGTCGAGTGCCTGGTCGAGGGTGTCCTCGAACGCGATCTTGTCGCCGAAGGCCACCAGGACCTTCTGCAGCAGCGGGTACGAACCACTCGAGGTGGACTGCACGTACACCGGCTGGACGTACAGGAAGCCACCGCCCACCGGCAGGGTCAGCAGGTTGCCCTGCTTCACCGTGCTGTTCCCGCGCTTCAGGATGTTGAGCTCCTGCGACACGGTCGGGTCCGAGTTGAACAGGTTCTGCACCTGGGACGGCCCGGGGATGCTGTCGGTCTTCGGGATCGTCAGCAGCGTCAGCTTGCCGTAGCCCTTGCCCTTCTTGCCCTTGCCCGCCCCACTGGCGTCCGACCCGACGGCCAGGTAGCCGGTCAGGACGTTCCGGGCGTTCGACGACGAGTTCTGCTTCGGGATGTACGTGCTGTAGAGCGAGTACGCCGTGCCGGAGCCGGGGACCTTCATCGTCAGGTAGTACGGGTCCTGCTGATCCGGGTTCGTCGCGGTGGTCTGCGTCCCGAGCGCGTTCGTCGTGGTCGTGTTCGTCCCCGAGCCGGAGCCGGCCGAGTCGGAGTCACCCGCGCTCGTCGACGTCGAGGTCGGGTCGACCGGGGTCGTCCACGCGTCGTCGCCCGAGTAGAACGAGTTGGCGTTGGTGACGTGGTAGGTGCCGAGGATGCTGCGCTGGACCTTGAAGAGGTCCGTCGGGTAGCGGACGTGGGACAGCAGGTCGGCGCTCATCGAGGAGACCGGCTGCAGCGACGTCGGGAAGATCTTCTGCCAGGTCTTCAGCACCGGATCAGTGGTGTCCCAGGCGTAGAGCGTGACCTTGCCCGTGTACGCGTCGACCGTGGCCTTGACCGAGTTCCGGATGTAGTTCACCTGGTCGGTGCGGAAGCTGCCGGTGTCGGTGCCGTTGATGCTGTCCGTCATGCTCTGGCTCTGCGAGTACGGGTACGCGTTGCTCGTGGTGTACCCGTCGACGACCCACTGGATGCGGTTGTCGACGATCGCCGGGTAGGCGTCCTTGTCGAGCTTCAGGTAGGGCGCGACCTTGCCGACGCGCTGCACCGGGTCACGGTCGTAGAGGATCTGCGAGTCCGCGTTCACGGCGTTCGAGAGCAGGATCTGCTCGGACTGGAACTTGGCTGCGTAGACCAGACGGTTGAAGAAGTTGCCGATCGTCGGACCACCGTCGGCCGCGTAGGTCGTGGTCGCGTTGCCGTCGTTGTCGTCCGATCCGGACGGGTAGTCCAGCTCGACGTCCTTGGTGCCCTTCGGCGCCCCGACGATCGAGTACGCGGGCGAGTTCTCACCGAAGTACACGCGCGGCTGGTACTTGCCGAGGTCGCCGCCGGCGGGGACGCCCGACTCGATGAAGACCGGCTTGCCGTCGCTGGCACGCTGGTTGCCGTACGCCGCGACGACGCCGTAGCCGTGGGTGTAGACGAACGTGCGGTTGTACTGCGTCGCCGACGAGCCGAGCCCGTCGAGGTCGATGTCACGAACGGCCAGGACGGTGTCCTCGGTCTTCCCGTCGACCTGGTAGCGGTCGACGTCCAGCTGGTCCGGGAACTGGTAGTACTGCCGGTACTGCTGCAGCTGGCTGTAGGTGTCCGCGACGATCTTCGGGTCGATGATGCGGATGTTCGCGGTGGTCTGAGCGTCTTCCGACAGCGCACCCGACGTCGCCGTGGTGGTCGCGTCGTAGTCGCGTTCCTTGACGCCCGCGACGTCGTAGGCGTCCCTGGTGGCGTCGATGTTCCGTTGGATGAACGCCGACTCGAACGACCGCTCACTCGGTGCGACCTGGAGGCGCTGGACGATCCACGGGTAGATGCCGCCGATGACGATCGCCGCGACCAGGAGCAGGCCCGTGCCGACGATCGAGATGCGCCAGCGGCCGATGACCGCCGTCACGATGAACAGGATCGCCACGATCGCGGCGATGCCGGCCATGATCTCGCGACCCGGGATGGTCGCGTTCACCTCGGTGTACTGCGCACCGGTGATCAGCGAGTTGTCCTTGGTCAACGCGGCGTACTGGTCGAGCCACAGGCTGGCTGCCTGCAGGGCGATGTAGACGCCTGCCGTGACCGCGAGTTGGACACGGGCGGCACGCGAGATCCGGACCTCGCGGCCACCGAAGCGGAGCGCCCCGTACAGGTACGTGGCGGCCAGGGCGGCGAGCCCGGCGATCAGGACGACCGCGGACGAGTACGCCACGACGGCACGCCAGAACGGCAGCTCGAAGACGTAGAAGCCGATGTCGAGACCGAACTGCGGGTCCGTCTTGCCGAAGGGCGTGCGGTTGAAGTACTCCAGCACCATGCTCCAGCGCGGGGCCGTCGCGAGACCGGCGAAGACGCCGAGCACCGCGGGGATGCCGAGCATGACGACGCGGCGCAGCGGTTCGATGACCTGCTGGTAGCGGTCGAGCTGCGAGTTGAGCTTCGCGTAGACCGGACGGAACCGGAAGGCGAGCGTGATGCTCAGCCACACCGGGACCGCCATGCCCAGGAACCCGGCGACGAACATCGCCGTCCCGGCGAGCCACCTGGTGGTCAGGACCCGCTCGAACCCGAGCTGCGTGAACCACGCGTAGTCGGTGTAGAGGCTGGCGAAGATGAAGAAGCCGATCACCAGTGCGGCCAGCACGATGATCGTGACCACGATCGGGACTCGCGGCGAGCGCCGTCCCGCGGTGGTCGAGGGGTTCGTCACTTGTTGTGCTCCAGACGTGTCGGACCGGCGGCGCCGGCAGGCCGAGCCGTCAGTGCTGACGATCCTATTCGCCCCGGCCGACAGTGAACCTGTGCCGCGTCTCAGGAAGTCGCCACGTTCCTCCCGTCCGGCCGGGAGGCCCGTCCCCCGTCCGACCGGACGTTCAGGTCGTGCAGCGCTCCAGACCGGCGGTGCTGCGGCCGGCGGCGATCGTCTGCAGGTCGGTGACCGCCTGGTCGAGGGTGGAGACGGCGTAGACGTCGAGGCCCGCCGGCACGTGTCCGACGACCTCGTCGCAGTTCGTCTTCGGCGCGAGGAACACGGTGGCGCCGGCCGCTTCGGCCCCGTAGAGCTTCTGGCGGATCCCGCCGATGGGCCCGACCTCGCCGTCGGCCGTGATCGTGCCGGTGCCCGCCACGTGTCGGCCGCCGTTGAGCTTGCCCGGCGTGATCTCGTCGATGATCCCGAGCGCGAACATCATGCCGGCCGAGGGGCCGCCGACATCCTGGAGCCTGATGTCGACGTCGAAGGGGAAGTCGTAGTGCTCGACGACCCCGACGCCGATCAGGGCCGTGCCCTGCTCGGAGCGGGGCGTCAGCGAGAGCTCGCGGGTCGCGCCGTCACGCTCGACCGTGACCGTCGCGGGCGACGAGGTGCCGTGCTCCGCGACGAGCTCGCGGAGCACCGTCGCGTCGGCGTTGGTGCGGAGGGACTTCCCGTCGAAGGCGGTCACGACGTCGCCGGTGCGGACCACGCCCTGGGCCGCGGAGCCGTCCTGGATGCTGCCGACCTCGAGCTCGGTCGGGATCCGGTACCCCTGGTGGATCAGGGCGGCGGCCACGGCGGACTGCTGGGAGTTCGTCATGTCGGCGGCGTCCTGCTTGTTGACCTGGTCGGTCGAGGTACCGGGCGGGTAGATCGCGCTGGCCGGCACGACCGCCTGCGACTTCGTGAACAGGGCCCGGACGACGCTGGTCCACGAGGGCCGCTCGGTCGCGGTGCCCTGCACGCTCACCGTGAGCATGTCGAGCGCGCCGGAGGTCGGGTACGTGCGGTGTCCGTCGACCTGGATCAGTTCGACGTCCTTCGCGTCCTTGCCGGTCCCCTGCCGCTGGGTGCCGATCGTGTTGAACACCGGGCCGGGCATCTCGATGACGTACGGGCTCGGCAGCACGCTCGCGACCAGACCCAGCACGACGGCTCCGGCGACGAAGACCCACCCGACCGTCCGCGATCGCGAACGACGACGGGGAGCGGGGGCGAAGAGGGTCACGCAGGGTCCTTCCGGAGGCTGTTCGCCCACGGCGCAGCCGTCCGGGCGGATGCCCGGGCCGGTCCCAGGTCCGGGCCCGCGGGCAGCGGTTAGCGTAGTCGGCATGCCTGATGAACCGCAGCCGGGGCCGGACGACGACTTCCAGGAGATGCTCCGCAAGCTCCTGTCCGGCGAGGGGCAGATCGACCCGTCGCAGCTCGCCGGTGCCGCCGGCCTGCCGAACGACCCCGCCGCCGTCGCCGAACTGATGAGCCAACTCCAGCGTGCCGCGCAGACCGGGTCGGACGGCATCGACTTCACGGTGACGGCCGACCGCGCCGCCGCCATCGCACGGGAGGGCGCCGAGCCGCTCGACCCCGCGACCGCCCAGGTGTCGGCTCAGGCGTTCCAGGTCGCCGCCCTCTGGCTCGACGAGGTCACCACGGTGGCGGAACTGACCGCCACACCGAGCGTCTACACCCGCGAGCAGTGGGCGAAGGCGACGGCCCCGGTGTGGTCGCAGATCGCCGAACCCGTCGCATCGAGCATCGCGACCGCCCTCACCGAGGCCATCGACCAGCGCGCGCCGGAGGAGCTCAAGGCGATGCTCGGCGACGTCTCGAAGGCGATGCGCGGTGTCGGTGGAGCCCTCTTCGCGATCCAGCTCGGCCAGGTGGTCGGACAGCTCGCGAAAGAGGTCGTGTCCGGCGGCGACGTCGGCGTGCCGCTGCTCGACGAACAGGTCGCCGCCCTGGTGCCGCAGAACGTCGCCGAGTTCGCCGACGGGCTCGACGTCCCGGTCGACGAGGTCCGCATCTACCTGGCGGTGCGCGAGCTCGCACACGCCCGGCTGTTCCGCTCGGCCCGCTGGCTCCGCCTGCACATCATCTCGTCGATCACCGAGTACGCGAAGGGCGTCCACATCCCGTTCGACCGGGTCGAGGAATCGCTCTCCGGCATCGACCCGACCGACCAGGAGCAGCTGCGTGACGCGCTGGCCTCCGGAGCGCTCATCCCGCCGCGGACGCCCGAGCAGGACGCCGCCCTCGCCCGGCTCGAGACGATGCTCGCCCTGGTCGAGGGCTGGGTCGACACCGTCACCGCCGCCGCCACCGCGCGTCTCCCCCGCGCCGGTGCGATCGCCGAGATGGTCCGGCGCCGCCGTGCCGCGGGTGGTCCCGCAGAGTCGGCGTTCGCCACGCTGGTCGGCCTGGAGCTCCGCCCCCGCCGACTGCGCGAGGCCGCCGCGATGTGGCAGCGCGTGACCGACGAGCTCGGCGCCGACCAGCGCGACGCGCTCTGGGCCGCGTTCGACCTGGTGCCCGGCTCGGACGACATCGACGCTCCGGAGTCGCTCGTCGCCCGACTGCGGGACCCGTCGCAGTCCGCCGAGGACGACGCGTTCGACCGTGCGCTCGAGGACCTGTTGAACGATGCGACGGACGACCGTCCACACGAGGACGAGGCGGGCGGGATCGACGAGACCGGCGAGGACGGCAGCGCCGGTGGCCCGGCTGACGGCCCGACCGGCGGCCCCATCGGCGGCCCGCAGCAGCAGTAGTCGTCCCGGACGGGAGGCGCATCCCGCCTCCCGTCCACACCCGGCGGTCCGCCGGGGGTTCTCCACAGATCCCGCTGCCCGCCGCCCGCCGGAGTCCGTGGTGCGCCAGCGTTGACGACATGGGCATCCGCATCGATCCGTCGCTCGAGTTCGTGTGGCGCGACCCGTGCACCGTGCAGCTCGGGGTCGACCCGCCACGCGCCGTGGTGCCGGTCCCGACCACGGCCGAGGAACGGTTCCTCTGCGCGCTGCGACGCGAGACCGCCCGTGACGTGATGGCGGGGCTCGCTCGGAGCGTCGGGTGCGCACCGGCCGCCGCCGCACGCGTCCTGGGTGACGCTGCCGCCGCGGTCGTCGACATGCTGCCGGAACCCCTCGCCCGGGTCGAGGTCGCCGGGGCCGGTCCCCTCGCGGACGAACTCGACCGGATGCTCACCGGGGACGGTGTGACCGTCGTCCGGACCCTCACACCGCGGGGCGGGCCGGTGCCCGAGCCCGACCCGCCTCC
Organism: Curtobacterium sp. MCPF17_001; assembly: GCF_003234615.1. NCBI lineage: Bacteria > Bacillati > Actinomycetota > Actinomycetes > Micrococcales > Microbacteriaceae > Curtobacterium > Curtobacterium sp. MCPF17_001. Next base: position 89,751 of record NZ_QKSL01000010.1, on the reverse strand, counting down.
GGCGCTGGCGGTCCTCGTCGCCGACCACGTCACTGATCCGACGGTCCGCGCGGCCTGGACCCGGCGCTCGGTGCCGCACCTGCCGGTCGTGGTCGGGGACGGCCGGGTGCGCGTCGGGCCGTTCCTGGTGCCGGGAGCCGGCCCGTGCCTCCAGTGCGTGGAGCTCGAGCGCACCGATGCGGACCCCGCGTGGCCGGCGATCGCGGCGCAGGTGTGGGGGCGACCGGCGGCGGCGCTGTCACCGTGGCGCGCGGCGACCGTCGCGGCGACGGTGACCCGTTCGGTCCTCGACCGACTCCCCCTGGTGGTGCAGCGGCCGGACGCCGAGCAGCTGGTGTTCGACCGGACCGACCTGTCGGTCACGCGCCGGTGGGTCGCTCCGCATCCGCGGTGTGCGTGCCGATCGTTGCCAGGAACCGACTCGCCACCCGGGGTCCGCCCCGTGACGAGCCCTGCGCCGACCACGTCATGGTCAGGGAACGACGAGCACGGGTGATGCCGACGTAGAACAGCCGACGCTCTTCGTCGATGCCGTCGTCGGTGGTCGCGTACGAGATGGGCAGCAACCCCTCGGCGACGCCGGCGAGCACCACGTGCGGCCACTCCAGGCCCTTCGACGAGTGCAGCGTCGCGAGCGTGACGGCGTCGAGCTCCGGCTCGTGGTGGGTTGCCGCGCGGTCGACCAGGTCGGCGGTGAACTGCTGCATGGTCGTGCCGGCGGGCGCTGCCTCGGCGAGCTGCATGATCGCCTGCAGGGCCTCCCACTGCTCACGGACCGCTCCGGTGCCCTCGGGCGCGGTGCGGGTCCAGCCGCTGATCTGCAGGACGAGCTCCACACGTCGCAGCAGCTCGTCGTCGGTCTGCCGGACCGCCTCGCCGCGCATGTGGTGCACCGCGAGCTTGACCTCCGGCCGGTCGAAGAAGCGCTTGCCGCCCTGCACCCGGTACGGGATCCCGTTGCGGGCGAGCGCCGACTCGATCGCGGCGGACTGTGCGCCGACGCGGAACAGCACCGCACAGTCGCCGTACGCGGCACCGCCGGTCACCAGTTCGGCGATCCGGCGGGCGATGGTCGCGGCCTCGTCACCGTCGTGCACGCAGGGCAGCACGACCGGGTCGGGTCCGGGCGTGGTCTCCTGCGCGACGAGGTCCAGCGCTCCCGGCTGCCCGCGCATCAGGGCGTTCGCGGCGTGCACGACCTCCCGAGTGGACCGGTAGTTCCGCTCGAGCCGGAGGACGGACGCGCGCGGGAACTCCGACCCGAAACCGAGCAGGTAGCGGCTCGACGCTCCCGTGAACGAGTAGATCGTCTGGCTGGCGTCCCCGACGACGCACAGGTCGTCCCGACCGCCGAGCCAGGCCCGGAGCAGGTCGTGCTGCACGGGCGAGACGTCCTGGTACTCGTCCACCACGAAGACCCGGTACTGCTGCCGGACGTAGGACGCCACCCGGGGCTCGGACTCCACCATGCCGAGGGTCAGCAGGAGCACGTCCTCGAAGTCCATCTGTCGGCGGTCGTCCTTGAGCCGCTCGTAGGCGCGCATCAGGTCGACGACCCGCGACGGCGAGGTGTCCCGTGGCATGGTGCGCTCGGGTGCGGCCGCCTCGTACTCGTCGTAGGTGAGCCGCTGCACCTTCCGCCACTCGACCTCGCCGGCCAGGTCCCGCAGGGTCGGGGTGTCGACCCGCAGGCCGATCGTGTCGGCCGCGTGCGCGATCACCCGGCCCTTCGACTCCACCAGGCCGGGGGCGTGGCCGCCGACGGTGTCCGGCCAGAAGTACCCGAGCTGCGACATCGCCGCCGCGTGGAACGTCCGGGCCTGCACGGCTCCGGCGCCCAGGGCACGCAGCCGGGAGCGCAGCTCACCGGCCGCGCGGGTGGTGAAGGTCAGGGCCAGGACGTGGTTCGGCGAGTAGGTGCCGGTCGCGACGCCGTAGGCGATCCGGTGGGTGATCGCCCGGGTCTTGCCCGTGCCGGCGCCGGCCAGGACCGCGACCGGCCCGAGGAGCGTCCGGGCGACGGTGCGCTGCTCCGCGTCGAGCGCGGCGAGCAGGGCGTCCGGCGACGGGGTCGTCGGGTCGGCGGGACCGGCTGCGAGGGTCACGGCAGGTCGAGCGGCCCGCCGTACCACTCCTCGATGATCACGCGGGCGATGGAGGTCCGGCCGGGCAGCAGGACGGTCTTCCCGGCCTGGTCGCGGATCTCGTCCCGCGAGAACCAGCGGACGTCGATGATCTCCACCCCGTCGGGGCGGGCGGTGGACGGGTCGCCGTCGACCGCCCGGGCACGGAACCCGACCATCAGCGACGCGGGGAACGGCCACGGCTGCGAGCCGAGGTACTCGGGCTCCTCGATGGTGACGCCGGCCTCTTCGAAGACCTCGCGGCGGACGGCGTCCTCGAGGGACTCCCCCGGCTCGACGAACCCGGCGAGCAACGAGTACCGGTTCGCGTCCCAGGCGGCGTTCGAGCCGAGCAGGATCCGGTCCTGCCCGTCGGTGATCCCGACGATGATCGCGGCATCGGTGCGGGGGAAGTGCTGGTGGCCCTCGGGGTCGCGGCGGACCCAGCCGCCCACGGTGGACTCGGTCGGCGAACCGGTTCGCGGCGAGAACCCGTGCACGGCGTGCCAGTTCGCCATCGCGACGGCCTCGACCGCCAGGCCCTGGTCGCGGGCGGAGAGTTCGGTGCCGAACATGCGGAGGTTCTCCCACGCGTCGGTGTCCGGTTCGATCCGGGCGGCCGCCGCGTCGTCGACGAGCGCCGCGACGAAGCGGGTGCCCGCCGGGGCGTCCGGGGCGTCGCTGACCGCACGACCGAGGTAGAGCAGGGTGGCGTCGTCCGGCACCTGGTCGGCGTCGACGAACCGCAGCGTGCCGTCGGCGTTCCGCAGCATCGCGCCGCCGTGGACGGGCAGGAAGCGGGTGGTCGGGTCGGCGCGCAGCACCCGCTCGAGGTCGGGCGTGGAACGGTGCTCCGCGTCGCGGTCGAGCTCGTTGCGGGCGAGCGGCAGCCGGGCGGCGAACTCCACGGTCACACGGATCTCCTGGTGGTCGACACGTCCCGGGTCAGCGTGGCGCGCACCGATCGGATGCGCCGCGGACCTACCCTGTTGGGCATGGCGGGATCGCAGTTCACTCTAGCCGCGTTGGCGACCACGGCCGTGCCCGGACTGGTCCTGACCGGCACACGCACGCTCGGCTCGGTGGCCGGTGGCGACTACGAGTCGGCCGTCGTCCGCGACGTCGACGGACGGTCCTCGGCGATCCGCCGGCCCCGGAACCAGCGGGCGGAAGCGCGTCAGTCCGCCGACCTCGTCGCGATCCGCGCCCTGAGCGCCGGGATCCGCACGCGCCTCCCGTTCGCCGTCCCGGAGTACCGCGGCCAGGCACCCATCGGGTCGACCCGAGCCATCCTGACCTCCTACGTCGAGGGCGAGCACCCCGCGCTCCGTGACCTGACCGACCGGCCCGAGCTCGCCACCAGCGTCGGCCGGGCGATCGCCGCACTGCACGTCCTGCCGACGAGCTTCGTCACCGACGCCGGCCTGCCGTCCCTCACCCCCTTCGAGGTGCTGCGGTCCGCGGTGTCCGTGATGGACCGGGCCGTCGCGACGAAGCTGGTGCCGGACGCGCTCCGGGAACGCTGGGAGGGCGCCGCCCGCGACCAGCAGCTGTGGCAGTTCACGCCCACGGTCGTGCACGGGTCGCTCGGCCTCGACTCGATCCTGGTCCGCGGCGACGACGTCACCGGGGTCCTCGGCTGGGGCGAGCTGCGTCTCGGCGACCCGGCGAAGGACCTGGCGTGGGTGCTCGCCGGACGCCGTGAGGCGTTCGACACCGTCCTCAGCGCCTACACCGCCGGTGGCGGCGGCCGTGACCGGCAGCTCGGGCAGCGTGCACGCGTGCACCACGAACTCGAGACGGCGCAGTGGCTGCTGCACGGTGTGCAGGTCAAGAGCACCGAGGTCGTCGACGACGCCGTCGCGATGATGCACCGCCTCGCCGAGGCCGTGCACGCCCCGTCCGCCGCGCCGCTGCAGGCGGTGTCGCCGGAGACGATGGAGATCGGCGAGGTCGAGCAGCTGCTCTCGTCCACCGAGCGCCGCCACAGCTGACGCGGCGGGCACAGGCCCGGCCCGCGGGACGGCCGGGAGGCCCGACCAGCGTCAGCCGATCGCCTCGCGCCAGGCGCGCTCCAGTCCGGCACGATCGAGCAGCGACGACGGTCGGACCTCGAGGTCGTCGGCGACGAAGTAGAACACCGCGTCGACGTCCTCGATCGGCCGACCGGTGAACTCCGCGTACGCGACGCGGTACAGCGCGAGCTGCAACTGCCGGCGGTCCAGGTCGTCCGCACCGCTCGGGGCCTTGCCGGTCTTCCAGTCGACGACCTCGATGCGTCCGTCGATCTCGTAGACGGCGTCGAGCTTGCAGACGACGCTGTGCCCGAGGAACGGGATGTGGATCTCGCGCTCGACCTCGACCGGGGTCAGCCCCGCCCACCGTGAGCGGGCGAAGGTGTCCTGGAAGTCGGCCAGCCGTCGGGCGTCGTCGTCGCTCACCGGGACCTCACCAGCGGAGGCCGGACCGCCTGCGGTCGTCTCATCCGGATCGGCGTCGAGTTCGCCGTCCCACGCGTCGAACCCGCCGTCCCATCCGCCGAGCGCCGCCGGCGCCCCACCCCGTGCGCGCTGCTCGACCCACTGGTGGAACAGGGTGCCGAGGCGCGTCGCGCGGTACGGCCGCTCGGGCATCGGCCGACGCAGCCGCTCGGCCACCCGGTCCGGTTCGCCGAGGTAGTCCTTGAAGCCGGACGCCGGTACCCGGTGCGGGACGACGACCTGGTGCGCGGCCGACCGGGAGGCCCGGCGTTCCGCCAGCAGCAGCTCGATGTCCGCGGCGTAGCGACCGGCGGCACCGGGGTTCGCGTTCCGGACCCGGTCGGCGGCGGCGAGCACACGGGGCCCGCGGGAGCCGAAGGGCACGTGCGGCCACGTCTGCGACGCGCCCTGGTCCCCGAGCGGGTTCGTCTCGTGCGCGGTGCCGTCCGGGATGCGGCCCGCGTCGAGCACTCCGGCGTCGACCAGGTCGTGCAGGTACCGGCTCGGTGCGGTCGGCTTCACGCCGGTCGACCACGACGACCCGCTGACGAGCAGCTCGTGCTTCGCCCGGGTCAGCGCGACGTAGGTGAGGCGGCGTTCCTCGTCCTCGTTCCGGGCCTTGACCTCGTCCTTGAAGGCGTCGATCGCGTCGACCACGTCCTTCTGGGTCTCCTGCCCGCGCCAGTGCAGGCGGGGCAGTTCGTCGGCGTCGCCGCGGAACTCGTACGGCAGCCGACCGAAGCCGAGCCAGCCGGTCGAGCCCTCCTGTGGCCGGGCCGGCAGTCCGCCCTCGACCATGCGGGGCACGGCGACGGCGTCCCACTCGAGCCCCTTCGACCCGTGGATGGTGAGGATCTGGACGGTGCCGCCCTCGGGTTCCTCGGACCGCGGCCCCATGTCGTCGCGACGGGCGGCGGCGTCGATCCACCCGAGGAACGCCCCGAGGTCGGCCCGGTCGTCGGTCTGCACGAAGCCGCTGAGCTCGTCGACGAAGGCGTCGAGGTACGCCGAGCCGCCCTGCTCGTGCGCGGTGACCTCGATGTCCAGCCGCATCTCCTGCACGACGAGCGTGACGAAGTCGACCAGGTCGCCGCCGGCACGGGCTCGCAACGAGGACAGCTGCGCCCCGAGGGCCCGCATGCGCTCCCGTCCGGCCGGGCTGATGTCGGCGAGCGCGGAGTGGTCGTCCGGTGCGGTCGTGACGAAGTCGAGGGCGTCGACGACGGACCCGTGCTCCCCCGCCGCGACCGATGCCCGGAACGCCGCCGTGACCTCGTCGTCGAGCCGTCGGTGCGTGTGGTCGCGGCCGAACAGCCAGCGGGCCAGGCCGTGCAACGCGACGATGTCCGCTGCCCCGATCCGCCACCGGGCACCGGCGAGCAACCGGATGAGGTCGTTGCCCGCGGCCGGGTCGTGCAGCACGCGGAGGCACGCCACCAGGTCGACGATCTCCGGTCGCTGCAGCAGTCCGCCGGTCCCGAGCACGTGGTACGGCACGGCCCGGACCCCGAGCGCCGCCGTGAAGGCGGACAGGTCCTTCCGGGCACGGAGCAGCAGCGCCATCGACCCGCCGGGGTTCCGCGTCCGGTGGTCCGCGAACCAGGCGGCCACCGCGTCGGCCTCTTCGGGCAGGGTCTCCGGGAACACCGCGCTGACCGTGCCGCGATCGGCGCCGGGCCGCGGTGCGAGGCGTTCCACCTGGACCTCGGACGCGCTCGAGAGCGGCTCGACGACGGCGTTCGCGGCGGCGAGCACGTCGACCGGGTTCCGCCAGCTGGTCGACAGGGCGTAGGTGACGACCGGGTCGCCCGAGGCGTCCCCGAAGTCGGCGGGGAAGCGCGCGAGGTTCGCGGCACTCGCGCCGCGGAAGCCGTAGATGGACTGGTGCGGGTCCCCGACCGCCATCACCGGGTGGTCCCGGAACAGCCGTGCCAGGAACCGGGTCTGCACGACCGAGGTGTCCTGGTACTCGTCGAGCAGCACCACGGCGAACCGCGAGCGCAGGTCGGCGGCCACCCGCGGAGCAGCGTCGGCGGCGGCGAGCGCCAGGGCGATCTGGTCGGAGAACTCGACGAACCCGCGGTCGACCTTCTGGCGGCGGAACTCCTCGACCAGGTCGGCGAGCGGCTCCAGGGACCCGACCGCGGCGACGGCGTCCGTGACGGCCCGGTAGGGCGTGCCGCGGCTCGAGCCGGGCAGCTCGAGCAGCTCCCCGAAGTCGATCGAGAAGCGGCGGAGGTCGGCCGGGTCGACGAGGTGCTCGGACGCCGCCCCGGCGAGCGCGACGACCGCGGCGGTGATCGTGTCGACGTTGCGGTCGAGGCCCACCAGCCGGTCGTCACGCGCGCTGACGACGACCCGTCGGGCGAGCTGCCACGCGGAGGGTTCGGTGAGCACCTGGGATTCGCCGTCCCGCCCGACGAGCAGGGCGTTCTCACGGAAGACGGCGTTCGCGAAGGCGTTGTAGGTGGACACGGTCGGGGCGAGGAAGGCGTCCCCGGCCTCGATGAGCCCGGCGTCCTCGAGCGCACCGATCCGGTCGTTGATGCGGACGCCGAGCTCCCCGGCGGCCTTCCGGGTGAAGGTCAGCCCGAGCACCTGGTCAGGCTGCACGAACCCGTTCGCGAGCAGCCAGACGACGCGGGAGGCCATCGTCTCGGTCTTCCCACTGCCGGCACCCGCGACGACGAGGGCCGGGGCGAGCGGCGACTCGATCACGGCGCGCTGCTGCTCGGTCGGCCGGGGCTTGCCGAGGGCGTCGGCGATCTCGTCGGCCCCGTACCGGCGGCGGGCCGGGCGCGCATCCGGCACCGCGCCTCCGGTCGGTGCGGACGCGGGGGCCGCAGCCGAGGACGCTGCGACGGACGCAGCCGTCTCGTCCACCGTGGTCTCGTCGCTCACCAGGTGACCTCCCCCACCACGTGGATCCGGCACTCGGTGCCGGTGCGTGCCCGGTCGCAGTGGTCGTCGACGTTGGCCAGGAACGTCCGTCCCGCCATGCCGCGTGCCACGGTGTGCAGGCGTTCCCGGTAGGCCTCGCGTGACTCCGGGTCGAGGGCCCGCTGCGTCCGCTCGGAGTACGCGTGCGCGCCCTTCGGGTTCTGCACGAAGACGAGGCGGGCGTCCGTGGTCTCCGCTCCCTCCGGCACACCTTCGACCGCCCCGTCGGCGACGGCGAGCTGGTAGGCAGCGAGCTGCGGGTGTCCGGGCATGTCGTTCTTCTCACTCGGCATGGACCGGCCGGTCTTCAGGTCGACGATGCTGATCCGGCCGTCGGGGTCGACCTCGATGCGGTCGATGCTCCCGCGGACCCGGGCCGGCCCGGTCACGAGCGCGAACGAGGCCTCGGCCCCGAGCACCCGTCGACCCGCGCTGGCGAAGGTGCGCAGGTAGTCGCTGAGGCCCTCGATCATCCGTCGGGTGCGCGCGCGCTCGCGGTCCGCGACCCACGGCGACTCGAAGACCAGCTCGTCCCAGCGTTCCTCGACCCGGTGCCACAGCGATTCCACGTCGACGTCGGTCGCGTGTTCCATGGCCTCGTGCACGATCGTGCCGATGCCCATCGCCGGGCTCGGCGCACCGCCGCCGAACGTCTGCGCGAACCAGTGCACCGGGCACTCCTCGAAGGTGCCGATCCGGGAGGGCGACACCGCCACCGTCGGCGGGACCGGCTCGTCACCGTCCTCGGGCACCACCGATTCGGCAGCCAGGTCGACGAGGGGCGCGTCCGTCGTCGGTTCGACGATGCCGTACCAGTCGTCGGGGGCCGCGCCGGGCACGTCCTCGGCCGCGAGCCGGGCCAGCGCTGAGGCTGCCTCATGGTCCCCGGTCGCCACCACCCGGCGGCGGAGTGACCCGGCGAGCCCGCGCAACGACAGCGGGTGCGCCGACGGTTGCCGGTCCGGCGGCACCGGCACCAGCCGCACGAAGGGCGAGGGTGACTCGTCGTCGTTCGCGACCGTGGCGATGACGACCTGCGTCGTCGCGCGGGACGCCGCCCGCGCGAACAGGCGGAGTTCGTCGCCGATCACCGCGGCGCGGTCGTCCGTCGGCGAGTGCGGGATCCCCGCCGCCGCCCGCACCAGCCCGTCGGGGTCGAGCAGGCTGCCGCGGACGCGGGTGTTCGGCCAGACGCCGTCCTGGAGGCCCGTCACCACCACGACGTCGCACTCCAGTCCGACGGTGGCCGAGGGGGTCAGCACGCGGACCCGTCCGGCGGTCCGGTCCGGCCCGATGGAGTCCTCCGGCAGGTCCGCACCGAGGAGGTCGTCGACGAACACCCGGGCGGGGGCGTCCGGAGTCCGCTCGACGAAGCGCTTGGCGGCGGTGAACAGCCCGACGACCGCGTCGAGGTGCCGGTCCGCCTCGGCCGCGCCGACCCCGCCGGCGACGGACTGCGACCGCCACACACCGGCCAGACCGCTGCGTTCCCAGAGGCCCCAGAGGATCTCCTCGATGCTCGCACCCGACTCGGCGTCCTGCCGTGCGGTCACGAAGCTCGTCGCGAGCCGCATCGCACGTCGGGCGAAGGCGGCGTCGATCGTGGCCAGGCGTTCCGGGGCGCCCAGCGCGTCGACGAGCAGTTCGTCGGCCGTGCGGGTCCCGCCACCGGCCAGCTCCTCACGGCGGAGCGCCAGGCGGAGCCGACGGATCGCCAGGGTGTCGAGCCCTCCCAGCGGCCCGGTCGCGAAGGACGTCGCCAGGTCGGCGTCGAGCGGCACGACCCCGAGCGCGACGGCGGCGGCGTCGACCAGCGTCCGGGACGCCGTGTCGTCATGCGGACGGGTCGGCGCGGCGCCGGCCGTGGCGGGGACCTCCGCCACCGAGAGCGCCCGGACCAGTTCGGGGATCGCCGCACCGCTGCGGGTGACGACGACCATCCGGTGCCACGGGACGCCGTCGAGCAGCCGGTGTTCGCGGAGGCGTCTCGCCACCGCGGCCACCATCGCTGAACGGCTGGGTGCTTCGAGGTGCAGGACCGCGTCGGAGCGGCCACGGGCCTCCCGGGCGAGGGCTGCACGCTGGCGACCGGCGGCGGCCGTGCCGATGCGCCCGGTGATGCCGGTGACCAGCGCGCGGACCGGCGCGGCGTGCCGGTGCACGGTGCCGAGCACGATCTCCTGCACGTGCGCGACCCCGAGGCGCGGGCCGAGCCGGCCGAGCACGTCGGGCACGCCGCCGCGGAACGCGGAGGCGGCGATGTCGGGGTCGCCGAACGCCACCACCTGCACACCGGAGCGGGCCAGGGCGCCGAGCAACGCGATCTCGCCCTCGACGAGTTCCTGCACGTCGTCGACGACCACCAGGCGCAGTGCGGCGACGGCCGGTGGCAGTTCGCCGCGGAGCACGGCTGCGGTGGCGAAGGCGACGAGTTCGGCAGCGTCGAGGCTCGTCGACCGGAACGCCGTGACGGCCGCCCGGTACTCGTCCACGAAGTCGCCAGCGGCGCTCCACTCGGGGTGTCCGGTGTCGTCGCCGAGCTCCCGCATGTCGTCGGGTTCGATGCCGGCGGCGACCGCCCGCATCATGAGGTCGCGGAGCGCGGTCCGGAAGCCCGCACGCTCGCGGACCACCTCGGTGATCGGTGCCGGCCAGTCCGGACCCGTGCCGTCGAGTTCGTGACCGTCCAGGAGGTCCGCGATGATCCGGTCCTGTTCACCGCCGGTCAGGAGGGTCGGTGCGTCCTGCCCCTGTGCGGCCGCCGCGTGCGCGACCACCTGGAAGGCGAGGGAGTTGACCGTGCGGGCCAGGGCGCCCGGCGTGACCCGGTCCACCGCGGCGGCCAGACGGTCACGGAGCGCGGTCGCGGCGACGCGCGCCGACGTGAGCGCGAGGACGGTCGCGTGCCCTGCCGGGTCGACGGCACCGGGGCGGGTGTACCGATCGGCCACCAGTCGGGTCAACGTGCTCGTCTTGCCGGTCCCCGGGGCGCCGATGACCGCCGCGTGCACCCCGTCGGGCAGGGTCAGCACGGCCTGCTGCGCCGGGTCGTCGACCAGTGCGCGCGCGACCGAGCCGAGGTCCGGCGCGGGCATCAGGGTGGTCGGTGGCACGCTCGTACGGTACCCACCGCGGCCGACATCGCGGGCCGCCCGCGCCGGGCTGTGGATGCCCTCGTCGGCCCGCGGCGAACGCCTCGTGCGCCCGCGGCGAACGCTCGGGGCCGGCCGGTGGCGCTCGACTAGGGTGAGGTCGTGGACATCAAGATCGGCATCATCAACAGCCCCCGCGAGATCGGTTTCGAGACGGCACAGACCGCCGACGAGATCGAGACCGCCGTGTCGGACGCCCTCGCAGCCAAGGCGACGCACATCTCCCTCAAGGACGACAAGGGCCGCCGTTTCATCGTGCCGGTCGCATCGCTCGCGTACGTCGAGGTGGGCTCGGAAGAGTCCCGCCGCATCGGCTTCTTCGCCTGACGCTCCCCGCATGGAGCTCCTCTTCGCCGTCCTCGGCGGGATCCTCCTGGGGGCGGTCGCCCACGTCGTCGTGCCCTGGCGCACGACCCGCGGGGTGCTGATCGGCCCCGTGGTCGGCGGCATCGTCGCGGCCGTCCTGTGGGAGGTCCTGACCTGGGCCGGTTGGTCGTACGGCGGGACGTGGATCTGGGTCGTCGCCCTGGTGGGTGCCGGCGTCGTCGCGCTCGTCGTCGAGGTCGTGTTCGGCCGTCGTCGCAGCGCAGCCGACGAGGCGCACTACGAGCGGATGGTCAAGCAGGGGGCCTGAGGCACTCCTGCGTCGACCTGTCGCGGCGCTGGCAGATCGCTGTGTCGACCTGTTGCGGCGCTGGCGGATCGCTGTGGTGGGGCCGGACCGCTGCCACCGCGCCGCTCAGGCCGTCAGGCCGAGCGCGTCCATCCGGCGCGTGTGCGCGGCGATGAGTTCGGTCCAGACCGGCTCGAGCCGCTCCTGGTCCTCCCGAGCATGGGAGGCCAGCGCCGACCGGGCGACCAGCAGTGTGTCACCCACGAGCCGCCGGCCCCACATCGCCAGACGGGACGCCACCACGGGGTCCTCGTCGATGCGGGCGGTGAGTTCCTCGACCACGGCGGGCTCTTCCCGGGTGTCGAACACCGTGCGCAGGCGCTGCCGGACGTCGATCGGCAGCGAGCGCAGCAGGTTCGCGAACAGGTCGTTGAGGATGCCGGCGGTGACGTACCCCGTGAGCATCGACTCGTACCAGTCCGCACCGCTCGTGCGCTCGAGGAAGCGGTCGATCGCGTCCCGGTGCGGGGCCATCAGATCGGCCGGCTCCTTGCCGCCGCGCTCGATCTCGGCCACGATGGCACGGTGCCGCTCGAGAGCGGTCGTCGCGAGCACCCCGGTGACCAGACGGCCCGAGAGCGTCGGCGCACCGGCGCCGGCACGGCCCATGGTCTCGTACAGCGACAGCTGCAGGTAGGCGGCCTGGCCGAGGTAGACGTCCAGCTCCGGGCTGACGTCGTCCAGCTGCAGACGCTCGACGGTCCCGCTGCGCGGGTTCCGCGACGCGAGCCAGGCTGCAGCGAGCTGCCCAGCACGCTTCCGGTTCCACCACGACACCACCCGCCCAGCATACGGGTCGGGTGATCCCCCTCCGGCACGTCGGTAGACTGGCCCGGACTCCTCCCCACGAACAGGGTGAACTTCTTGACTTTCTCAGAACTCCAGATCGAGCAGGACATCGTCGATGCGCTCGCGAGCAAGGGCATCATCGAGCCCTTCCCGATCCAGCAGCAGACGATCCCGCTCGCCCTGACCGGCCAGGACATCATCGGTCAGGCCAAGACCGGCACCGGTAAGACCTTCGGGTTCGGCCTGCCGCTGATCCAGCGCATCGGCGCCGACCCCGCACCGGGTGTGAAGGCGCTCGTCGTCGTCCCGACCCGTGAACTCGCCGTGCAGGTGAGCGAGGACCTCGAGTCCGCGATGGTCAACCGTCCGACGAAGCTGGTCTCCATCTACGGCGGCAAGGCGTACGAGGGCCAGGTCGAACAGCTCAAGGCCGGCGCGCAGATCGTCGTCGGCACGCCCGGGCGTCTCATCGACCTGCAGCGGCAGCGCCTGCTCGACCTCTCGCACGTGCAGGAGATCGTCCTCGACGAGGCCGACCGCATGCTCGACCTCGGGTTCCTGTCCGACATCGAGCGCATCTTCCAGGCGGTCCCCGAGGTCCGGCACACGATGCTCTTCTCGGCGACGATGCCGGCACCGATCGTCGCGCTCGCCCGCCGCTTCATGTCGCGTCCGGTGCACATCCGCGCGACGGACCCCGACGAGGGTCTGATGCAGGCGAACATCAAGCACGTCATCTACCGCGCCCACTCCCTGGACAAGGACGAGGTCATCGCCCGCATCCTGCAGGCCGAGGGTCGCGGCAAGACCGTCATCTTCACCCGCACGAAGCGCGCCGCCGCCCGCATCGTCGAGGAGCTGAAGGACCGCGGCTTCAACGCCGCCGCCGTCCACGGTGACCTCAACCAGGAGCAGCGCGAGCGCGCGATGGCCGCCTTCAAGGCCGGCAAGCGCGACGTCCTCATCGCGACGGACGTCGCCGCCCGCGGCATCGACGTGGACGACGTCACGCACGTCATCAACCACACGATCCCGGACGACCCGGACACGTACCTGCACCGCGCCGGCCGCACCGGTCGTGCGGGCAAGACCGGCATCGCGGTCACGTTCGTGGACTGGGACGACCTGCACAAGTGGACGCTGATCGACAAGGCACTCGAGTTCGGCATCCCCGAGCCCGTCGAGACCTACTCGTCGTCGCCGCACCTGTTCACCGACCTGGACATCCCGACCGGCACCAAGGGCCGCCTGCCCGGCACCACGTCGCACGCGGCGACCGCCGGTACCGAGAAGTCGTCCGCCGGCTCGCGGTCGGGCTCCGGCTCCGGCTCGCGTTCCGGCAGCGCCGGTGAGTCCCGGTCGCGCAACCGCAGCCGGTCCGCCGGTTCCGAGCAGTCCGGCTCGCGTCGCACCTCGGGTGACCGTCCGGCGGCGGAGCGCACTGCTCCCGCCGAGGACCCCACCACGCAGGCCGCCACCACCCCGGCCGACGGTGCGCCGTCCTCCCCCGCCGGTGACGAGTCGGGCGACGGCACGCAGAAGCGTCGCCGCCGTCGTCGCCGTCGTGGCGGCAGCGGCTCGTCCGAGGCGACCGCCTCGAGCCCGCAGGGTTCCTCGGACGGCGAGTAGCGCCTCCAGACCGATCGGCCCCGTCACCCCGGTGACGGGGCCGTCGTCGTTCCCGGGCCCGCTGGCGGCTCTGCGGCGGGGTGGTGCGCGAAAGCGACAGATCTGCGCCGGTTTCCTCGCGCGATCTGTCGCTTTCGCGTCTCCGTCGCGCACCGCGCCGCCGGACGGGAGGCCCGGGGCCGGTCCGCAGGACCGGGTCAGGTCGGGCGCGTCAGGCCGGCACGTCAGGCCGGCGCGTCAGAACAGGCGCGAACCCGGGCCGACGACGGGCGCGCTGCCGGTCGCCTGCTCGACGATCGCGTCGAACGAACGACGTGCCGTGCGGTGCTCGCCGAGGCGGTTCGGCTTGCCCTCGCCGTGGTAGTCGCTCGACCCCGTGACGACGAGCCCGAACTGCTCGGTCCAGTCCAGGAGCGTCCGCTTGCCGTGCGCCTGGTTCTCGCGGTGGTCGACCTCGAGACCGGCGAGACCCGCGTCGACGAGCTCGCGGAGCATCGGCTCGTCGATCACGATCCCGCGCGAGGACGCCGCCGGGTGCGCGATCACGGGGACGCCACCAGCTGCACGGATGAGCTCGACACCACGCAGCGGGGTCGGGGCATCGTGCGGCTCGTAGTAGCCGGAGGACGGGTGCAGGATGCCACGGAACGCCGCACTGCGATCGGTCTCGAGGCCGAGTCGGACCAGGGCGTCGGCGATGTGCGGGCGACCGATCGTCGCCCCCTCGCTCGACTCGGCCAGGACGTCGTCCCAGGTGATCGGGTGGTCGCGGCCGATGGCGTCGACCATGCTGCGGGCGCGGGTCAGGCGGCCGTCGCGGATCGCGGTGGTCTCGGCGACCAGGCCCGGGTCCTGCGGGTCGACCAGGTAGCCGAGGACGTGCACGCTCCGCCAGCCGATCCGGGTGCTGAGCTCCAGCCCTGGCACCAGCGTCATCGGGAGCTGCCGGACCGCTTCGGTCGCCTCGTGCCACCCCGCGGTGGTGTCGTGGTCGGTCAGGGCGACGCCGTCGAGGCCGCTGGCCGCCGCAGCCCGGACGAGGTCCGCCGGGCGCTCGGTGCCGTCGGAGACGCTCGAGTGAGCGTGCAGGTCGATGAACGGATCAGGCACGCCGCAATGCTATCCACAGGTCACCAGCCGGTCGGACGCCGTTCACAGACGCGGGTCGGCCACGAGGGTCCGGCCGCCATGAGCGCGGTCGACTCCGGCGGGGAGCGTGTGCGGACGGCGGCGCCGGAGCCTGATCGGTGGAGCGGTGGGATGATGGGACGCATGGCCGACACCACTCCCCGCGCGACGAGCAACCGCTCCACCACTCCCGGCTCGTCCGTCTTCAAGGACCACATCGCGTCGAACTGGGCGGAGCGCGAGCGTCCGCTCCCGGCGCCCCGTGAACAGTCCGCCTTCGCTGCCGCGCGTCGTGCGCGGCTCTCCGAGCTGCACACCGGCCGGACGCTCGTCATCCCCGCCGGGCAGGCGAAGGTCCGCTCGAACGACTGCGACTACCCGTTCCGCCCGCTCTCCGCCTTCGCGCACCTGACCGGGTGGGGCACGGACACCGTCGTCGGTTCCGTGCTGGTCCTCACGCCGAACGGCAGCGGACACGACACCACGCTCTACTTCCGTGCGACCGCCGGCCGCGACTCCGAGGAGTTCTACGCCAACCCCGAGATCGGCGAGTTCTGGGTCGGCCCGCGCCCCTCCCTGTCCGAGGTCGCCGCCGACCTCGGACTGGCGACGGCCGACCTCGGGGAGCTCGACGGCGTCCTCGACGGGCTCGACGCCTCGGTGCTGGTCGTCCGCGACGCCGACACCGAGTTCACGCGCGCGCTCGACGAGCGTCTGGGTGCGACGGTCGGCGGCGCGGAGGAGCAGGACGACGCCCCGGCGACGGCGGACGTGCTCTCCCGCGACCTGTCCGAACTCCGCCTGGTGAAGGACGCGTACGAGGTCAACGAGCTGCGCAAGGCCGTCGACGCCACGCAGCACGGCTTCGACGACGTGATCGCCGACTTCGACGCCGTCCTGGCGCACCCCCGCGGTGAGCGCATCGTCGAGGGCACCTTCAACCGCCGTGCCCGCGCCGACGGCAACACGGTCGGCTACGACACGATCGCGGCGGCCGGTCACCACGCCTGCATCCTGCACTGGACGCGGAACGACGGCGCCGTGCAGCCGGGCGACCTCATCCTCATCGACGCCGGGGTCGAGGTCGACTCGTTCTACACGGCCGACATCACCCGCACGCTGCCGGTCAGCGGCACGTTCTCCCCCGTGCAGCGGATGGTCTACGAGGCCGTCCTGGAGGCTGCCGACGCGGCGTTCGCGATCGTCAAGCCCGGCATCACCTTCCGTGAGGTCCACGCGACCGCCATGCAGGTCATCGCCCGGAAGACGGCCGAGTGGGGCTTCCTGCCGGTCTCCGCCGACGAGTCGCTGCTGCCGGAGAACCAGTTCCACCGCCGCTACATGGTGCACGGCACGAGCCACCACCTCGGTCTCGACGTGCACGACTGCGCCAAGGCCCGGCGTGAGATGTACCTCGACGGCATCGTGCAGCCCGGCATGGTCTTCACGATCGAGCCCGGGCTGTACTTCCAGCAGGACGACCTGACCGTGCCAGAGGAGTTCCGCGGCATCGGTGTCCGCATCGAGGACGACGTCCTGGTGACCGAGGACGGTGCCGAGAACCTCTCGGTGCACATCCCCCGGACCCCCTCGGAAGTGGAGGGGTGGATCGCCCGCACTCCGCGCTAGCCTGGGCCTCGTGAGCGCTGAAGCCCCCTCGAGCACCTTCCTGATCGACGTCGAGCACTTCGACTCGCCCGACGCACAGCGGTTGCGTGCAGCCCAGCGCATCGAGATCGACAGCACGTACGGCGCGGACACGGAGCCCGGCCCGAAGCCGACGGCGGAATCGATCGCGGTGTTCTTCGTCGCGCGTGACGGTGACGGCACCCCGGTGGGCTGCGGCGGTCTGCGGATCGTCGACGACGGCATCGCCGAGGTGAAGCGGATGTACGTGCGGACGGAGTCCCGCGGATCCGGTGTCGCGGCCGCCATGCTGCGTCGGCTGGAAGAGGCGGCGCTCGACCTCGGCTCGCCGGCGCTGGTCCTCGAGACCGGCAGCGAGCAGAAGCGAGCGATCGCGTTCTACGAGCGTGAGGGGTTCAGCCGCATCGCGGCATTCGGCCCCTACGTCGGCGCCGACCGCTCGGTCTGCTACTCGAAGATCCTCTGATCGGCGGGTGCCGACCAACAGGCACCGAGCAGTAGGCAACGAGCAGTAGGCAACGAGCAGTAGGCACTGGCTAGCAGGGGCCGGGCAGCGGGCCCTGGACTCGGTTCGCCCGGAACCGAGGAGGGGCTCCCGGACCATCTGGTCCGGGAGCCCCTCCTCGTCAGTGTGGGTGCTGGTCAGTCGCGGCGTTCGTCCTCGCGACGAGCCTGGTCCGTGTCGTCCGTCGCACGCTCACCGGTCTGCGCCTCGGACTCGGGAGCGGCGGTCCGCTCGCCGTAGCGGGGGCCGTCGTTCGTGCCGTACTGGGCCGAACCCTCGGGGCGCTGCGGCGGGTTCGCGCCGCGGTCACCGGAGGCATCGCGGGCGGCACCGTCGTTCGTGCCGTACCGCGGGCCTCCCGTCGATCCCCGGCGAGCGTCGTCGGCGGGAGCCCGGCGAGTGGAGTCGTCGTCCGTCCCGTAGCGGGGACCGTCGTTGGTGCCGTACCGGGGACGGCCGTCCGGCGTCGGTGCCGCCTGCTGGCCGGTGCCCGGCTGCTGGTGCGGCGTCGCGTGGCCGCCGTAGGGTGAGCCCTGCTGGCCCTGCTGGCCCTGCTGGCCGTACTCGCCGTACTGCGGAGCACGGCCCTGCGTCGGCGCGCCCTGGCCGGGACCGCCCTGCGGAGCACCACCCGGCCCGGCACCGGGACGCCACGGCTGCTGGCCGACCTGACCCTGCTGGCCGTACTGGCCCTGCTGGCCCTGCTGGCCGACCTGACCCTGCTGGCCGTACTGCCCCGGCTGCCCGCCCTGCTTGGGGTTCCCGGCACCCGGCTGGTCCCACGCCGTGTGCTGGATCGCGCCGGCCTGCCCGAGGATGCGCTGCGCCTCCCCGGAGAGCTGCGGCTCGACGACGATCTGGTAGTTCGTGGCGAGGACCTGGTGGACGCTCGTGAAGTCGCGCTGTCGCTTGGTGATGGCGAACGAGACGATGCCGTAGAGCATGCCGAAGCCCGCACCGATGACGGCCGCGGCGGCGAAGAGCCCGCCGGCCGACGGTGAGAAGAGGGTGAGGACGATGCCGAAGAAGAACCCGAGCCAGAGCCCGGAGAGCGCGCCAGCGAGGGCCGCGCGGCCGTAGGTCATCTTCCCGGTGACGCGTTCGACGGTCTTCAGGTCATTGCCGACGATGGCCAGCTTCGCGACCGGGAAGTCCGCTTCGGCGAGCTTCGCGACCACGCGCTGTGCTTCGGGGTAGCTGTCGTAGGTGCCGAGGACGTCACCGCGGGGCAGCGTGGGGAACGCCTGTGCCGTGCGGCCGCCGAAGGGGCTCTGAGTGCTCACACAGTCATCATCCACCGGGCTCCTTGCGATCACACGAGAACCACCAGGGAAGGGGCGGCGAGCGCGCCGGGGCGAGCGACTACGCTGGACGGGTGAGCGCCTCGAAGGTCTTCGTCGCCCGCTTGGCCGGGTGCTCCGTCTTCGACCCCGCGGGCGATCGGGTGGGCCGGGTCCGGGACGTCCTGGTCGTCTACCGCCGGGTCGACGCCCCGCAGGTCGTCGGGTTGATCGTCGAGGTCCCCGGCAAGCGCCGGATCTTCGTCAGCATCGGCCGGATCACCTCGATCGGCGCCGGGCAGGTCATCACGACGGGCCTGGTCAACATGCGCCGCTTCGAGCAGCGCGGTGGTGAGGTCCGGGTGATCGCGGAGATCCTCGGCCGCAAGGTGCTCATCAAGAAGGAGCAGATCCGCGCCACGATCGAGGACGTCGCGATCGAGGACCACGGGCAGGGCGACTGGTCGATCGCGCAGCTCTTCCTCCGCAAGCCGAAGACCACGCCGTCGCCGTTCGGCAAGGGTCCGACGACCTTCGCCGCCTGGAACGAGGTCACCGAGGACGAGCTGCCGGGTGAGTCGCAGTCGGCCGAACACGTGATCGCCGCCTACTCGGACCTGGTGCCCGCCGACCTGGCCTCGACCCTGCTCGACCTGCCGTCCGAGCGACGCTTCGAGGTCGCCGAGGAACTGCCGGACAACCGTCTGGCCGACGTCCTCGAGGAGATGCCTGACCAGGAGCGGATCGAGATCCTCTCGGCGCTCCGTGACTCCCGTGCCGCCGACGTCCTCGACCAGATGCAGCCCGACGACGCCGCCGACCTGCTGGCGCAGCTGCCGGCCGAGCGCAGCGAAGCCCTCCTCGAGCTCATGGAGCCGGAAGAGGCGCAAGACGTCCGGATGCTGCTCGAGTACGAGCCGGACACCGCGGGCGGTCTGATGACCACCGAGCCGGTGATCCTGTCCGCCGACTCGACCGTCGCCGAGGGTCTCGCCCTGATCCGGCGCCACGAGCTCGCCCCGGTGCTCGGGGCCGCGGTCTGCGTGACGCTGCCGCCGTACGAGCCGCCGACCGGTCGCTTCCTCGGACTGGTGCACTTCCAGCGGATGCTCCGGTACCCGCCGAACGAACGCCTCGGCACCCTGATCGACCAGCAGACCGAGCCGGTCAAGGTCGACGCGAGTGCCGCTGAGGTGACCCGCGTGATGGCGACCTACAACCTCCTGTCCGTCCCCGTGGTCGACGACGCCCACCGACTCGTCGGGGTGGTGACCATCGACGACGTCCTCGACCACGTCCTGCCGGACGACTGGCGGAGTCAGGACGAGGCCGACGCCAACCCGGGCGCGGTCTCGCGCCCCCGCTCACTGACACGCAGAGCACCGCTGGCCTCGGGAAGGAGGACGACTCGTGGCACGCACGGATGAGAACCGCAGGGAACGACCCGAGGAACGTCTCGACTCCCCGAAGGGCATGCGTACCCGCGTCCTGCCGACCCGGCGCCGTGGGCGCGGGGACGCCTTCGGTCGCGCCACCGAGGGAATCGCCCGCGCGATGGGCACCCCCTGGTTCCTCATCGGCCTGACGCTCTTCTGCGTGCTGTGGATGGGCTGGAACATCCTGACGCCGAAGTCGTGGCAGTTCGACTCCGCCGCGATCGGCTTCACCGCCCTCACCCTCGTGCTGTCACTGCAGGCCTCGTACGCGGCGCCGCTGATCCTGCTCGCGCAGAACCGCCAGGACGACCGAGACCGTGTGCAGTTCGAGCAGGACCGGCAGCGGGCCGAGCGGAACCTGGCCGACACCGAGTACCTCGCCCGCGAGGTCGTGGCACTCCGCCTGGCGATGCGCGACATGGCCTCGAAGGACTTCATCCGCGCCGAGCTGCGGTCACTGCTCGAGGAGCTCGACCGCCGGGACGGCGACCCCGAGGACCTCGACGACCTGGACGACCGAGACCGAGACCGCGCGCGGAGCCAGGGGCACGACCGTGGCCACGACCGTTCGGTGACACGTGGCTGACGTCTCCCGGCCGGAGGACCAGCTCGCCACGGCGGTCCTCGCTGCCCTCGGCCGCGTCATCGACCCCGAGATCCGCCGCCCGGTGACCGAGCTGGACATGATCCGCGGGGTCGACGTGCAGCCGGGAGGCTCGGTGCGCGTCGACCTGCAACTCACGATCGTGGGGTGTCCGGCTGCCGACACCATCGAGCGGGACGTCCGGGCCGCCGCCGGTTCCGTGGCGGGTGTCACGGCGGTCGACGTCGACGTGTCCGTGATGGACCCCGCCGTGCGTCGTGCCCTCACGGAGCGGCTGCGCGAGGGCCGTCCGCAGGGCGTCCAGTTCACCCCGGACTCGTTGACCCGCGTCATCGCGGTGACGAGCGGCAAGGGCGGCGTCGGCAAGTCCACGGTGACGGCGAACCTGGCCGTCGCCCTCGCCCGTCGTGGGCAGCGCGTCGGCATCGTCGACGTCGACGTGCACGGCTTCAGCATCCCGGGCCTGATGGGCCTCACCGACGAGCACGGCGTCGCGCCTCGCCCGACCCGCGTGGACAGCATGATCCTGCCGCCGGTCGCCCACGAGGTGAAGGTCGTCTCGATCGGCATGTTCGTCGACGACGTCTCCACCGCGGTGTCCTGGCGCGGGCCGATGCTGCACCGGACGGTCAACCAGTTCCTGTCCGACGTGTGGTTCGGTGACCTCGACGTGCTCCTGCTCGACATGCCGCCCGGCACCGGTGACGTGGCGATCTCCGTCGGCCAGCTCCTGCCGCACGCCGAGGTCCTCGTCGTGACCACGCCACAGGCTGCTGCGGCGGACGTCGCCGAACGCAGCGGGATCGTCGCCCGGCAGACGGGTCAGCGGGTGATCGGCGTCGTCGAGAACATGGCGGGACTCGTGCAACCCGACGGCAGCGTGCTGCACCTCTTCGGCGAGGGCGGCGGCGACGAGACCGCCCGACGGCTCTCCCGCGGGCAGGACTCCCCCGTGCCGGTGCTCGGCCGGGTGCCGCTCTCGGTGCCGCTGCGCGCCGGGGGTGATGTGGGCCTCCCGGTCGTGCTGGGTGACCCGACGGACGCCGCAGCCGTCGCGCTGGACGCGGTGGCGGAGCGGCTCACCGCGATGGGTCGCGGGTTGGCCGGGCGGAAGCTCGGCCTCTCGCTGTCGTGAGGCGGCTGCGTCAGGTCGCTTCGGCGTCGTACGGTGCCGGCTCGCCAGCGGCCAACGGCACGATCGGCGCGGGTGCGCGGACCTTCGCCGCAGTCACCGTCGCCGCGGCCGCAGCCGCCTCGGCACCGGCGGACGGGGAGTCGAGCAGGGCGTCGCGGATGATCCGACGCGGGTCGTACTGACGCGGGTCCAGCTTCTGCCAGTCCACGTCGTCGAAGTCGGGGCCCATCTCCTCGCGCATCCGGTCCTTCGCGGTGTCCGCGAACCGGCGGACGGCCTTGACGAAGTCGGCGAGCTTCTGGGCGTACACGGGCAACCGCTGCGGCCCGAGCAACAGCACGGCGATGATCCCGATGAGCAGGATCTTGTCGAGCTGGATGTTCACGGGAGCGAGCCTAACGCGTGGAGTCGGCGAGTCACCCGTAGAGTTGACCGACGAGGAGTGTGCGTGTCAGAGAAAGACTCGAACTGGAAGTTCGCGGAGGACATCGTCTCCGAACCCGACGGTGTCGCCCGTGCCCGTGAGCGCTCCCTCGAGCTCGGGGTCGAAGCCGTCTCACCCGCCATCGGCGCGCAGATGAGCGTGATCGCGGCCGCCTCGCGGGCGACGAGCATCATCGAGATCGGCACCGGGCTCGGCGTCTCCGGGCTGTACCTGCTCGCGGGTGCACCCGATGCGACCCTGACGACGATCGACATCGAGATCGACCACCAGCAGGACGCCCGGGACGCCTTCATCGCCGCCGGCACCGCGCCCGGACGGGTCCGACTGATCCCGGGCCGCGCCGCGCAGGTGCTGCCGCGGATGAACGACGCCTCGTACGACGTCGTGCTCATCGACGCCGACCCGGAGCACGTCATCGAGTACGTCGAGCACGGCCTGCGGCTGGCGAAGACCGGTGGCACCGTGCTCGTCCCGCACGCGCTGTGGCGCGGCAAGGTCGCGGACCCCGTCAAGCGGGACCGCGCGACGACCGACTTCCGGCTGCTCCTGACCGAGGTGTCGACCTCCGGTGCGGTCCGCAGCGCCCTGTCCCCCGCGGGCGACGGGCTGCTGCAGATGACGAAGCTCACCGACTGACCGAGGCCGCATGGCGTGCCGCCCGCGGTTCGCCGCGGTCGCACGGCGTGCTGCCGACCGCCCGGTTCGGCGGCCGTTCGTACGACGTCGGAGCGCGACCAGGGCCGGCCGGGAGGCACGACTCACGCCAGGTGCCGCAGGTACCGCTCCGGAGCCTCGAGGAACGCCCGCTGGTTCCGGACGAGATCCAGGTCTGCCCAGGCGCTCCGACGGATGCCCCACTCCCCCACCTCGAGGACGGTCGCGTCCGGGAACGCGGCGAGCACCGGCGAGTGCGTCGACAGGATCACCTGACCGACACCGTCCTCGACGATGGACTGCAGGAGCGCGATCAGCGACAGGCAGCCCGAGAACGACAGCGCCGACTCCGGTTCGTCGAGCAGCCACAGCCCGGGCCACCGCGCCCGGTCGATGACGAAGTCCAGGAACGACTCGCCGTGGCTACGCTCGTGGAACCGCGGCTCGGGGCGGCTCGGGTTCGGGTGCTGCTCCAGGTAGGTGAAGAAACCGTGCATGGTCTCGGCACGCAGGAAGAACCCACTGCGCGCTGCCCCGAAGTCGCGAACCAGACGGATGTGTTCCCACAGGTCGGACTCGGACGGTCGTGTCGAGTGCCCGGACCCGGTCGATCCGCCCTCCGGCGCCATGCCGAACGCCAGTGCGATCGCCTCGACCAGGGTCGACTTCCCGACGCCGTTCTCACCGACCAGCACCGTGACGGGACCGAGTTCGAGCCCCTCGTCGAGCAGCTGCCGGACCGGCGCCAGGGTCGCCGGCCAGTCGTCGCGCGGCATCGGGTCCGGGTCGAGGTACTCCTCGATGCGGCGGACCGGCAGGTTGCGGACGCGGTCCCGGGGCACGTGACCATCATGCCGGGCGGGACCGACAGCCTCCAGGCCGGGGCTCCGATCGGGCGTCCGCCGGCGGGTCATCCCCACCGGGTCTCCGCCGATGACGGACGCACGGAAGGCCCGGGACGTACGCGTCCCGGACCTTCCGTGGTGGTGCGTCGACGAACTAGGCCGAGACGACCTCTGCCAGTGCGTCGTGGAGTTCCTTGGCCTCGGCGTCGTTGACCGAGACCACCAGGCGGCCTCCACCCTCGAGCGGAACCCGCACGATGATGAGTCGACCCTCCTTGACAGCCTCCATCGGCCCGTCGCCGGTCCTCGGCTTCATTGCTGCCATCAGATTGTCCCCTTTCGTGCAGTACGAACAGGGGCCATTATCCCGTAGACAGGCACGACTGCGAAACCGCCCAGGTCGGGGGTGCTCCCTGAGCGCACCCTGAGCGTCACGGCGGCGTCCAGTCGTACCCGTCCACCCACCAGCAGAAGTACAGCCAGGTCCACTGCAGGACGACCGCCAGGACCACCATCGCGACCCGGTAGACCCGCGATCGGGGCAGCGCGACGACCCCGAGCAGCGGGGCGATCGGCAGCAGGATCCGCCACGTGCTGGACTGCGGGAAGAACACCGCCAGCAGGTACACCAGGTACGCGACACCCCACAGTCGGAGCTCCAGGCCGATGCGCCGAGCGGCTGGCTGGAACACCACGGCGACGAAGCCGACCAGCACCACGACCAGCAGGATCGTGCCCGCCGGCTGGTGGAACCACCACCCGAAGCCCTGCACCCACGGGGTGAAGGGCACGAGGTCCCCCCAGCCGATGTACGACGACCGCCAGGCGAGCTCGGTGTCGGTGTACGCGCGTGGCACACCCGTGGCTGCCCAGGCGATCGCGGGCCAGGCCAGACCGACCAGTCCGGACACCACGGCAACGATCGCCGGGGCGACGGCCGTCCGCACCGTCAGCCGCTCGGGCATCCGGAGCCAGGCCGGACGGAGCACACCGACGACCACGAACAGGCCCATCAGGAGGGCGAACGCCAGACCGGTCGGACGGGTGATCCCGAGGAGCAGGACCACGGGCAGCATCGCCCAGTACCGCCGCTGCACCAGGAGCAGCAACGCGACGAGCAGGAGCAGCAGCCCCATCGCCTCGGCGTAGGCGACCTGGAACACCACCGAGACCGGAGCGACGCAGAACAGGACCGTGGCGAAGGTCGCGCGGGCCGGGTCGAGGAAGCGCCCCATCAGACGCCGGAAGACCAGGGCCGCGCCCCAGCCGGCGAGGAGCGACACTCCGACGGCCACGAACTCGAACGATGCGCCGGTGACCGTCATGAGTGCCCGGACCATGAACGGGTACGCGGGCATGAACGCCCACGCGTTCTCGGTCACGTGCCCGGCGGCGTCGATCGGCAGCGTCGACGGGTAGCCGGACGCGGCGATCACCCGGTACCAGGCGCCGTCCCAGATCGAGGCGAACGACAGGTACGACGGGTGCTGCACCGTGAACGAGTTCGCGGTCTGGATCCGCGCGAAGCCGGACATCAGCGCCGTCGTCAGGACGCGCGAGAGTGTGTAGACGACGGTGATCCGCAGCCACCACGGCAGCAGTCGCCACCGGACGACCAGCCACGACCGCCCCGCTCGCG
Source organism: Curtobacterium sp. MCPF17_001 (assembly GCF_003234615.1). NCBI lineage: Bacteria > Bacillati > Actinomycetota > Actinomycetes > Micrococcales > Microbacteriaceae > Curtobacterium > Curtobacterium sp. MCPF17_001. Next base: position 64,647 of record NZ_QKSL01000010.1, on the reverse strand, counting down.
GCGACCGTGCGCGGGGCACGGCCGACGAGGCGGTGGTCACGCCGTCAGCCACCGCCGCAGCCCGTCCTCGACGGCCGTGATCTGAGCGACGGGGACCTGTTCGTCGTCGTGGTGCGCGAAGACCGGCTCGCCGGGGCCGTAGTTCACGGCCGGGACGCCGAGCGCGGAGAACCGGGCGACGTCGGTCCAGCCGTACTTCGGCCGCGGCGCCGGACCGCCGACGGCCGAGACGAACTGCTGCGCCAGCGGGGCATCGAGGCCGGGGCGGGCGCCGGCTGCCAGGTCCACGATCGTGACGTCGTAGCCGTCGAAGAGCTCACGGATGTGCGCGACGGCCTCTTCCGCCGAGCGCGACGGCGCGAAGCGGTAGTTCACGTGCACCATCGCCTCGTCGGGGATCACGTTGCCGGCGATGCCGCCCGAGATGCCCACGGCGTTCAGACCCTCGCGGTACTCGAGCCCGTCCACCGTCACCGTGCGGGGCTCGTACGCGGCGAGGGTGGCCAGGATCGGGGCCGTCTTGTGGATCGCGTTGTCGCCGATCCAGCTGCGCGCGCTGTGGGAGCGCTTGCCGGACGTGCGGACCTCGGCGCGCAGGTTGCCGTTGCAGCCGCCCTCGATCTGCGCCCCCGACGGCTCCCCCAGGATCGCGAAGTCGCCGGCGAGCAGCTCGGGCCGCGTGCGGGCCAGACGACCGAGGCCGTTCAGCGCGTCACTGACCTCTTCGTGGTCGTAGAAGACCCACGTCACGTCGACGTTCGGCGCGACGAGGTCGACCGCGAGCTTGAGCTGCACCGCGCAGCCGGCCTTCATGTCGACCGTCCCGCGCCCCCAGAGGATCTCCGTGCCGTCGTCGGCGGTGCGGAACTCCGTCGGCAGGTTGTCGTTGAGCGGCACGGTGTCGATGTGCCCGGCGATCACCACGCGACGCGCGCGACCGAGCTGCGTGCGGGCGACGATGGCGTCCCCGTCGCGGACCACGTCGAGGTGCTCGAGCGGGGCCAGGGCGGCTTCGATCGCGTCGGCGAGGGCACCTTCGTTGCCGGACACCGATTCGATGTCGCAGATCGCGCGGGTGATGTCGATGGACGAGGCGGAGAGGTCGAGCGGCTGCGGCATGCGGGCAGCCTACCGATCGTTCCCCGCAGGTCGGCAGTTCTCCACAGGAGTCCGGGTGGACGGTCTCCGGAGGTGGCTGCTCGGTACGCTCGGAGGGTGACCGAGACGACCCCGCAGCCCGACACCTCCGACACCTCCCGCGCCTCGCACGCGTGGGGCCACGGCCTCGCGACGATCGCGTCTGACGGCACCGTGCTCGACACCTGGTTCCCGACGACGCACCTCGGCCGGGTGCCCACCGACGCGACCGTCCCCGACGAGCTCGTCGCGGCCGCCGGTGACGACCCGCGCCGTGACGTCCGGATCGAGACCGTCACCGTCGAGATCGCCATCGACGACGCGCCCGCGAGCACCCCGGACGCCTACCTCCGCCTGCACCTGCTCAGCCACCTGCACGTGCGGCCGAACGAGATCTCCCTCGACGGCGTCTTCGGCCACCTGCCGATCGTCGCGTGGACGAACGCCGGCCCGGTGCTCCCCGAGACGCTCGCCCGGCTGCGGCCGACCCTGCAGCGCGCCGGGATCGCCGTGCACGCGATCGACAAGTTCCCGCGGCTGGTCGACTACGTCGTGCCCGACCGCGTCCGCATCGGCGACGCCAACCGGGTCCGACTCGGTGCCCACCTGGCACCGGGCACCACCGTCATGCACGAGGGCTTCGTCAACTTCAACGCCGGCACCCTCGGCGAGGCGATGATCGAGGGCCGCGTCTCGCAGGGCGTCGTCGTCGGCGACGGCACCGACATCGGCGGCGGCGCATCGATCATGGGCACGCTCTCCGGCGGTGGCACCCACCGCGTGCGGCTCGGAGCACGTGCCCTGCTCGGCGCGAACGCCGGGCTCGGGATCTCGCTCGGTGACGACTCCGTGGTCGAGTCCGGACTCTACGTCACCGCCGGCACGAAGGTCGTCCTGGTCGGCGCCGCACCGAACCCGGACGGCACACCCCGCACCGTGAAGGCCGTCGAGCTCTCGGACGCGCCGAACGTCCTGTTCCGCCGCAACTCCCTGACCGGGGCGGTCGAGGCGCTGCAGCGGAAGGGCGAGGGGATCCAGCTGAACACCGCGCTGCACGCCTGACACGCGCGATCCGGCGCGACCAGCCGGGAGGCCCGTCACCCGTCCGTCGGACGGGTGACGGGCCTCCCTTGCGCCGCGGGGAGCTGCAGGTCACCGCGGAGGCGGGACCGGGCCCGGGCTGGGGCTCCGCTCGCTCTGGTCCTCCGCTCCGGTCCGGTCCGCCGCCGAGTCCGGCCGGGTCCGGTCCGGTCCGCTCCGCCGCCCAGTCCGGTCCGCTCCGGTCCGCCGCCCCGGCGGCCATGCTCGCGATCAGCCCGACGAACGGCTGAGCGGGCGGAACACCAGGCCGCGGCGACGGACGGCCGCGGAGTTCCGCCCGCTCGCGACCGAGGCACCGGGGGCCGGTGCCGGTCCACGAGCACCGCACCGGGCCTCCACCCCGTCGCCCGACCCACCCGCTGGACCCGCACGTCCGACGAGCGGGCGGAACACCAGGCTGCGGCGACGGACGGCCGCGGAGTTCCGCCCGCTCGCGACCGAGGCGCCGGGGGCCGGTGCCGGTCCACGAGCACCGCACCGGGCCTCCAGGCCGTCGCCCGACCCACCCGCGGGACCCGCACGTCCGACGAGCGGGCGGAAGACCAGGGTGCTCTCGCGGAGCGACCGCGCGTTTGCGCCCGCTCGCGTGCGCCCGAGTGGTCGAGCCCGCTCGAGGCGCGGCGAAGCGCACTCCGGGGCGGCCGAGCACGACGAGCCGAGCTCCGTTCGGGCGCGAACGGGCGGAAGGCCAGGGTGGGCCGCCGCGTGACCGCACCGTTCCGCTCGCTCGGCGGCGGCGGCGGGAGGACGGGACACGGACGGCGCGATCCACCCGGGCATGCCGCGGACACGCGCGTCGCCCGCGACACGCGGGACCCGCACGACGCGTGCGACCCGCCCGACCCGCTGGACCCGAAAGACCCGCACGCGGACGTGTGCGGAGGTGTGCGGCCATGCGTGGAGGTGTGCGGACATGCCTGGAGGCCCGGCGCCGGTCCACGAGACCGGCACCGGGCCTCCAGGCGGTCACGCCCACCCCTCCGGAGGCGAGCGGACCGACGAGCGGGTCAGCGCTGCGGCACGTGCCGCTCCGGGTACCCCACGTACAGCTGCTGCGGGCGCCCGATCTTGTTCAGCGGGTCGTTGTTCAGTTCACGCCACTGCGCGATCCAGCCGGGCAGCCGGCCGATGGCGAACAGCACCGTGAACATCCGCGGCGGGAAGCCCATCGCCTTGTAGATGATGCCGGTGTAGAAGTCGACGTTCGGGTAGAGCTTGCGGCTGACGAAGTACTCGTCCTCGAGTGCGATCTGCTCGAGTTCCTTCGCGATGTCGAGCAGGTCGTCCTGCACGCCGAGTGCCTCGAGGACCTCGTCCGCGGACTCCTTGACGAGCTTCGCGCGGGGGTCGTAGTTCTTGTAGACGCGGTGTCCGAAGCCCATGAGCTTCACCCCGCGCTCCTTGTTCTTCACCCGCTCGACGAAGCGCGTCACGGGCTCGCCCGAGTCCTTGATCTGCTGCAGCATCTCGAGGACGGCCTCGTTCGCGCCGCCGTGCAGCGGACCGTAGAGGGCGTTGATGCCGGCCGAGATCGACGCGAACATGTTCGCCTTGGTCGAGCCGACAAGGCGGACGGTCGAGGTGGAGGCGTTCTGCTCGTGGTCCTCGTGCAGGATGAGCAGTCGGTCCAGGGCCTTCGAGAGCACCGGGTTCGGCTCGTACGGCTCGGCCATCGTGCCGAAGTTCAGCCGCAAGAAGTTGTCGACGAAGGACAGGCTGTTGTCCGGGTAGAGGAACGCCTGACCGATCGCCTTCTTGTGCGCGTACGCGGCGATGACCGGCAGCTTGGCGAGGAGCCGGACGGTCTGCAGTTCGACCTTCTCGGGATCGTCGACGTCCATGTCGTCCTCGTAGTACGTCGACAGGGCGCTGACCGCACTGGACAGCACGGACATCGGGTGCGCCGAGTGCGGCAGCGCGTCGAACAGGCGCCGGAGGTCCTCGTGCAACAGGGTGTGGCGGCGGATCCGGCTGTCGAACGCCTCGAGCTCACTCGGGGTCGGCAGCTCGCCGTAGATGAGGAGCCAGGCGACCTCGAGGAACGTGCAGTTCGCTGCGACCTCGGCGATCGGGTAGCCGCGGTAGCGGAGGATCCCCTGGTCGCCGTCGATGTAGGTGATCGCGCTCTTGGTGGCCCCGGTGTTCACGAAGCCGTAGTCGAGCGTGTTCAGCCCGGTCTGCTTCTTGAGCGACGAGATGTCGATCGTGGAGGCGCCGTCGACGCTCTGCAGGATCGGGAACTCCGCCGTTCCCCCCGGGAACGTCAACGTGGCCGTCTCGGTCGCCTGTTCGGCACCGGGGCTCACGGGGACGGGCGTCGTGGGCGGTGTGGCCGTCTTCTGAGCGTCGTTGGCAGTGTCAGTCACGCTGGACAGCCTAATCGCGGCGACTGTCGCTCGGGTACATGCAGCGGCTCCGGAGTTGGTGTGGAACCACTGTTGCGCGGACGCGTCGCGGGTGGGCGGGTGTTCGTCCGGGAGGCCCGTCAGCCGTTCGCGACCCGGCCTGCGCTGGCGAGACGCTGGGCTGCGGCGGCGATCCGGTCGTCGGTCGCGGTCAGCGCGACGCGCACGTGTCGGGCGCCAGCCGCCCCGTAGAACGTGCCCGGGGCGACGAGGATGCCGTGCTCGGCGAGCCACGCCACGGTGTCGAGCGCGGGCTCGTCTCGGGTCGCCCAGAGGTACAGTCCGGCGCCGCTGGCGTCGATGCGGAAGCCGGCACGTTCGAATGCCGTCCGGAGCACGTTCCGCCGGTTGCGGTACCGGGTCTTCTGCTGTTGGACGTGTGTCTGGTCCTCGAGCGCGACGATCATCGCCTGTTGGACCGGCAGCGGCGGCATCATGCCGGTGTGCTTGCGGATCGCCAGGACGTCCGCGAGCAGGACCGGGTCGCCGGCGACGAAGGCTGCACGGTAGCCGGCGAGGTTCGACTGCTTCGACAGCGAGTAGACGCTGAGGACACCGTCGAAGGAGTCCCCCACCACACGCGGGTCCAGGATCGTCGGCGTCGGCGTGGTGTCGTACGGCGCGTCCCAGCCGAGTTCGGCGTAGCACTCGTCACCGACGATCACGGCACCGAGTTCGCGGGCCCGGTCGACGGCGGCGCGGAGCTGGTCGATCGAGAGCACCCGTCCGTCCGGGTTGCCCGGGGAGTTCAGCCACACGAGCTTCGTGCTGGACGGCCAGGTGGCGGGGTCGTCGGCGGCCAGGGCATCGGCGCGCACGAGGGCTGCGCCGAGCTCGTAGGTCGGGTACGCCGCTTCCGGGAACACGACGGTGTCACCGGGGCCGAGCCCCAGCCAGAGCGCCAGGCCCGCGATGAACTCCTTCGACCCGATGGTCGGCAGGACGTGGTCGGCGGTCAGCTGGACGCCCTGCCGCCGGCCGTACCAGGCGGCGATGGCCTCACGGAGCGCCGGGGTGCCGGCGACCTGCGGGTAGGCGTGCGCGTCGGTGGCGTCGGCCAGCGCGCGACGGACGACGTCAGGCGTCGGGTCGACCGGCGAACCGACACTGAGGTCGACGATCCCGCCGTCGTACGCCGTGGCACGCTGCTTGTACACCGCGAGCTGGTCCCAGGGGAAGTCGGGCAGGTCGAGCGGCACGGGTCAGGCCCGCGGCTGCGCCATGACGACCGGGTGGTCAGCGTGGATGACGCCGACCTTGGCCGCACCGCCGGGCGAACCGATCTCGGAGAAGAACTCGACGTTGGCCTTGTAGTAGTCGGCCCACTGCTCGGGGAGGTCGTCCTCGTAGTAGATGGCCTCGACCGGGCAGACCGGCTCGCAGGCACCGCAGTCGACGCACTCGTCCGGGTGGATGTACAGCGACCGGTCACCCTCGTAGATGCAGTCCACGGGGCATTCGTCGATGCACGCGCGGTCCTTGACGTCGACACAGGGCTGGGCGATCACGTAGGTCACGAGCGAGTGCTCCCTTCCGGGGGTTGAGCGACTGCCAGCCTACTCGTGCGGGGCTGCGACCACGGACCGCTCGCCGTCCGTCGGTCCCTGCGCACGGAGCCCGGTCAGGTCGGGCCAGGCGAGCACGAGCATGGCGACGACCGCCGGCCCGAACGTCCAGACGTAGCCCGCGGGGTTCGCCAGGACCAGCGGGGAGGTCGATCCGGCCACGGCGACGAGCACCTGGGTGGCCAGGATGATCCCGATGCCGGCCGCAGCGACGAGCAGTCGCGATCGGTACAGCAGGCGGACGCCGACGACGATGCCGATCACGATGAGAGTGGTCAGGACCATGCCGATCGGCGCGGTGCTCCACGAGCCGATCTCGACGGTCTGCTGGTGTGTGATGGTGCCGAGGGCGCCGACGAGGACGCCGACCACGGCGGCCACGACGACCGCGGTGGCCTTCCCCTGACCGGACATCTCGGCGTAGGTCTGCGGGGCGACGGGGACCGGGGGCGCGTCGTGGCGGAAGGCCTCGAGCGCGGGCACTTGGTGCCGGACGCCGTGCGGCATGACGTACGACAGCGACGAGGGGTCCTGCGGGTCGGCGGGGTCGACCGCGACCTGGCTGCGGTACTGCTCGAGTGCTGCCCGGACCCGGCCGCGCACCGGGCGCACGTCGACGGTGAGGTCCGCCAGCCCGGAGTCGGCGTCCACGATCATCGAGAACGGGACCTCCTCGGCCCTCGCCGCGTAGCGGGCGGCGGCGTGGATGCGGAGGTGGTCCGGGTGCCCGTAGCCGCCGTCGTCGCCGTAGCTGACCACCGCGTCGGCGCCGGTCGAGCGGATGGCGGCGCGGACGTCGTCGACGACCTCGCCCAGGTCCGCGCGGGTCAGCGAGTCCTCCGGAGCGTCACCGGCCGAGGTGGCCCGGCCGTCCGGACCCCACTGCATGCCCGAGTCCGTGTACCGCCGTACCGGGAGGTCCGTGGGACGGGCTCCTGGACCGCCGAGCCAGAGGTGCGCGGGTCCGCCAAGTGCTGCCAGCGCGGCGGCGATCTCGGTCTCACGGTGCGCGGCGACCCGGAGGCCGTCGCCGGCCATCGGGGCGAGCTCGCTCGTGAGCATCTCGCCGCGCTCACCCCGGGTCGCCGTCAGGACGGTCACGTGGGCGCCGAGTTCGAGCAGCGTCGCGATGGTGCCGCCGGACGCGAGCGTCTCGTCGTCGGGGTGCGCGTGGACGAAGAGGACGCGCTCAGGGCGTGTGACCGTGGACATCGCCTGCAAGCGTACGGGACGCCGTCGGGCCGCCGGGTGTCAGCGGGGTGTGACGATGTAGGTCGCGGTGGCCCCGCCGCCGCTGTCGGTCGAGAACGTCACGACGACGCGGTGGTCGTCGCTCCGGAACAGGCCGAAGGCACTCGAGGAGTCGGCCCGCTCGGCCGACTTCGTGAAGCCGGCGTCTGCCAGCTGCTGCGCTGCCCGGGCGAAGTCGTCGACCGAAGACGCGCGGACCTGCACGACCCACCCGGAGTCGGCGGGCCCCGCGCCACCGCCCAGCACGGTGCCGTCGACGAGCGGGACGGCCGAGGACGGGAAGCCCGCGGGCACCTGGCCGTCGCTCGTCACCTTCGTGCCCTTGAGCGCGGTGTCGAGCGCGCCGTCGATGCCACCCGCGACCTTCGCCATGCCCTGCTGGATCGCGGCACCGTCGATGCCGTGCACGGTCTCGGACACGGTCGACGCCACCGAGGAACCGAGGTCCGTCGCCTGCGTGAGGCTCTCGGACGAGCAGCCGCTCAGTCCGGCGAGGGCGACGCCGGCAGCGACGGCGGCGGTGAGGGAGGTGCGGATCGGGTGACGCATGCCGGTACCGTAACCGCCCCGATGCCGGACTGGTCGAGCATCGGCTGGGAGATCACCCGCACTGGGGGCACGCGCGCCAGGCACCCACGCCGGGCGAGCACGCCGGACAGGCGCACCGGGACGGGCACGCCGCGACAGGCGCGCTCGTCAGCCGAGCGACGCGCGGGCCGCGGCGACGAGGGCGTCGACCCCGACCGGGATCGCAGTGTCGGCCTGCGGGGCGTAGAACGGCGAGTGGTTGCTCGGGACGTCCTCACCGCGGCGGAACAGTTCCGGGTCGGTGATGCCCGTGAACCAGTACACGATCGGTGCTCCGGCGGCGGTGGCGAGCTGTCCGACGTCCTCCGAGGCCATCGCCAGTCCGGACTCCATGTCGACCGCGTGCGGCACGACGGCACGCACGGCCTCGAGGACGACCGCTGCCTGCTCGGCGTCGTTCACCAGGACGTCGGCACCCGGGGCGCGCTCGATCGTCGGGGCAGCCAGACCCCCGGCATCACTCTCGGCCCGGACGATCCGCTCGATCGAGGCGACGATCCGCGCCCGGGTCTCCTCGTTGCGCGCCCGTGTGGAGATCTCGATGACCGCGGTGTCCGGGATGATGTTCGGTCGCGTCCCGGCGTGGAAGGAGCCCACCGTGACGACGCCTGCGTCGCTCGGCCCGACCTCGCGTGAGACGACCGTCTGCAGCCGGACCACCGCCGAGGCCGCCGTGACGATCGGGTCGAGGGACGCCTGGGGAGCGGAGCCGTGGGCGCCGCGTCCGTTGAACGTCACGGTGAAGCGGTCGCTCGACGCCATCACGGCACCGGACCCCACGGCGACGACGCCGACCGGGGCCGGGGCCGAGTGCTGCCCGAGGACCACGGCGGGCGTCGGGAAGCGCTCCACGAGGCCGTCGTCGATCATCGCGCGGGCACCGGAGATGACCTCTTCCGCCGGCTGGAACACCGCGACGACGGTGCCGCTCCAGTCCGCGGTGGTCCCGACCAGACGCTCGAGTGCACCGAGCAGCCACGTCACGTGGATGTCGTGACCGCAGGCGTGCATGGTCGGCCCCTCGTTGCCGTCCTCGTCCGTCGCGCGGTCGGTGCTGGCGTAGGGCAGGCCGGTGCGCTCCTGCACGGGCAACCCGTCCATGTCGGCGCGGAGCCAGACGACCGGACCGTCACCGTTCTCGAGGACACCAACCACACCCGTCCCGCCGACGCCCGTGGTGACCGTGATGCCGCCGATCTCGGTCAGCCGGTCGACGACGACGCCCGCGGTGCGTTGCTCCTGGAAGCCGAGCTCCGGGTGGGCGTGCAGGTCCTGGTAGATCGAGAGCAGGTCGAGAGTCACCGGTCCACCGTATCTCCCGACGCCGACGGCCCGGGCACCTGCGAGCGGTGACCGGGCCGTGGGAGGGAGGACGGGCCTCCCGGGTGGTTCTGCTTACGCGTCCTGGCGCTTGAGGCGCGCGTAGGACCGCTGGCGAGCCGAAGCGTCCAGCTCGACCTTGCGGATGCGGACCGCGTCCGGGGTGACCTCGACGCACTCGTCCTCGCGGGCGAACTCGAGGCACTCCTCGAGCGACAGCTGCCGGGACGGCGTCATCGACTCGAAGGTGTCGGCGTTGGCCGACCGCATGTTGGTGAGCTTCTTCTCCTTGGTGATGTTCACGTCCATGTCGTCGGCACGCGAGTTCTCACCGATGACCATGCCCTCGTAGACCTCTTCGGTCGGGTTGACGAAGAACGACATCCGTTCCTGGAGGTTCGTGATGGCGAACGGGGTGACCACACCGGAGCGGTCGGAGACGATCGAGCCGTTGATGCGGGTCTGGATCGCGCCGGCCCACTCGTCGTAACCGTGGAAGATCGCGTTGGCGATGCCGGTGCCGCGGGTCTCCGTGAGGAAGGACGTGCGGAAGCCGATGAGGCCACGCGACGGGACGATGAACTCCATGCGGATCCAGCCGGTGCCGTGGTTCACCATGTTCTCCATGCGGCCCTTGCGGGCGGCCATGAGCTGGGTGATGGCGCCGAGGTGCTCCTCCGGCGTGTCGATCGTCATGTGCTCGTACGGCTCCTGCAGCTTGCCGTTCTCGTCACGCCTGGTGACGACCTGCGGCTTGCCGACGGTGAGCTCGAAGCCCTCACGACGCATCTGCTCGACCAGGATGGCGAGCGCGAGCTCACCACGGCCCTGGACTTCCCAGGCGTCCGGGCGGCCGATGTCGACGACCTTGAGCGAGACGTTGCCGACGAGTTCGCGGTCCAGGCGCTCCTTGACCATGCGGGCCGTGAGCTTGTGGCCCCTGACCTTGCCGACGAGCGGCGAGGTGTTGGTGCCGATCGTCATCGAGATCGCCGGGGCGTCGACCGTGATGGTCGGCAGCGGACGGACGTCCTCGGGGTCGGACAGGGTCTCACCGATGGTGATCGTGTCGAACCCGGCGACGGCGACGATGTCACCGGGGCCGGCGGACTCGGCCGGGAACCGGCTGAGCGCCTTGGTGATGAGGAGCTCGGTGATGCGGGCGTTGACGACGGTGCCGTCGTGCTTGACCCACGCGACCGTCTGGCCCTTCTTCATCTCGCCGTGGAAGATGCGCAGGAGCGCGAGGCGACCGAGGAACGGCGACGCGTCGAGGTTCGTGACGTGCGCCTGCAGCGGGTGCTCGTCGTCGTACGTCGGGGCCGGGACGTGCTGGAGGATCGCTTCGAAGAGCGGCTCGAGGTCGTCGTTGTCGGGCAGCGTGCCGTCTTCGGGCTTGTTGCGCGACGCGGCACCGTTGCGGCCGGAGGCGTAGACCACCGGCACGTCGAGGATCGCGTCGAGGTCGAGGTCGTCGACCTCGTCCGACATGTCGGAGGCGAGACCGAGGAGCAGGTCCTGGCTCTCCGAGACGACCTCGTCGATGCGCGAGTCCGGACGGTCCGTCTTGTTGACGAGCAGGATCACCGGGAGCTTGGCGGCGAGCGCCTTGCGGAGCACGAAGCGCGTCTGGGGCAGCGGGCCCTCGGACGCGTCGACGAGCAGGACGACACCGTCGACCATGGAGAGGCCGCGCTCGACCTCACCACCGAAGTCGGCGTGGCCCGGGGTGTCGATCACGTTGATCGTGATGCGGCCGCCGGGGTTGAACTCCTCTGCGTGCTTCCCGTTGTAGAGCACCGAGGTGTTCTTCGCGAGGATGGTGATGCCCTTCTCGCGCTCGAGGTCGTTCGAGTCCATCATGCGGTCTTCGCCCTCGAAGTGGGCGTCGAACGAGTTGGTCTGCGTCAGCATCGCGTCGACGAGGGTGGTCTTGCCGTGGTCGACGTGTGCCACGATGGCGACGTTGCGCAGGTCGGACCGAGTGGCGAGCGCCATACAGGACATCCTTTTGTGTTCGGAAGATGATCGGGCGAGTGCCCGGGGTTCGGGCCGGGCCCGAAGGGTTCTCAGGCTCGTCCCGAAGGGATTCGGGACCGGCCCGAGGGTGCGGGACGGTGCCCGACGGTTTTCGGGACCATGCCCGACTCGCCAGTCTACCGGTAGTTGGCAAGCAGAGGGAGTACAGCGTATGAGCCGTCGGCGAACGTGGACCGAGATCACCGTCGTCCTCATGCTCTCACTGGGTGCCAGCGCGCTCTACTCGGTGCTGCAGATCATCGACGACCTGTCCCAGACGACGCCGCTCGGACAGCAGTCGACGGCACTGAACACCTCGACGACGACAGTGCAGTACGTGGACCTCGCGCGCCAGCTCCTGGGGATCGCGGTCGACCTGGCGCCCGTGGCACTGGTCTGCATGCTGCTGTGGAGCAGCTCGCGTCCGCACCTCGGTCGGCTCGGCATCGACCGCTTCCGGGTCCGCCCTGACCTCGGCGGTGCGGCCCTGATCGCGCTCTGCATCGGGGTCCCGGGCCTCGCGCTGTACTTCACGGGCCGTGCCCTCGGGATCACCGTCGCCGTCGACCCGGCCGCCCTCGGGTCGTACTGGTGGACGATCCCGGTGCTCCTGCTGTCGGCCGTCCGATCGGGCCTGCAGGAAGAGGTGATCGTGGTCGGCTACCTGTACGCACGCCTCGGCGATCTCGGGTGGGGGCGGTGGCAGGTCATCCTGTCCACCGCGGTCCTCCGCGGGAGCTACCACCTGTACCAGGGCTTCGGCGCGTTCATCGGCAACGCGGTGATGGGCATCCTCTTCGGCTGGATCTACACGAGGTGGGGACGGCTGCTCCCCCTCGTGATCACGCACGTGCTCCTCGACGCCACCGTGTTCGTCGGCTACCCGTTCGTCGCGCGGGCGTTCCCCGGGCTCTTCTCGTGACGCGACGTCGCTTCCTCGGTCGTCCTCGATGGGACTGTTCTCCACAGGAATGCGCTCGCCTGTCGCGCTGACCCTCTGAAATGCTACGTTCCACACATTGCACCGAGCGATGTGGGGAACGATGGGGATCGAGTTCGACGACGTGGCCGCGTCACGGCTGCTCACCTGCCTGACGGACGCGGCGCTGGGCCTCCGGGCGAGCGGTGCCGGCCGACGTGCCAGCGCCGAGACGGCACTGCGCGACTTCCACGGTGCGTACGCGCGCCTGTTCGAGGCGGCCCGGACGATCGAGTCGGAGGACCGGGTCCGGTTGACGAGGGCGCTCGAGGACCTCGCCGTCCAGCTGCACGTCGTCAACCGTCAGGCGGACGAGGAGCGCCGGCGACAGGAGGCTCGTGCCGCGTGGCAGGAGCGCGAACGGGGACGGGACCGGGCCCTCCTCACCGTCGGAGCCCCGCTGCGGCCGACACTGGACTGGTCCAGCTGTCTCTGGGACCCGGAGCCGGCGGACACCCCGGTCCGTCCGACACCGCTGACGGCGTCGTTCCGTGCGCGGACCCGGCCGCGGAGCAGCGGCGGCGGCGGGAGTGGCGCGGGTGGTCCGAGCGGTGCGGGCGGCCGGAGCGGTGCCGACCCGCGGCGCCTCCGCGAGTTCAGCGGCTCGGCTCATGTGCAGGACGCGGCCACCGAACAGGACCTGACACGGGTCCGGAACGCGTGGGCGGGCTTCACCAGTCGGTGCAGTTGGGTCCCGGTCGACGAGGCCACCCTGGTCGTCGGGTTCGGGGACTACCTGGCCGAGAACGCCGAGGACGCCGCATGGGCGGCACGTATCGCAGACGCGTTCGCCGCCGCGGGTGGTCGCGTGTGCCTGGCGAACGGGACCCTCGACGTCGCCGGCACGTCGACCCTGCCAGCGGCACTCCGACGGGCACTGGACCCGTCGGCGACGCCGGCCGAGGTCGCAGCGGCTTGGCGGGGACTCGGGCTGTCGGAACACGACCTCCGCGCGCTCCCCCTGGCGACGAAGCTGCAGATCGCGAACCTCGACGGCGTCCCGGCTGCGGCGCGGGACATCGCCTCGCGCGCGGTCCTGACCGCCGCGCTGGCGAACCCGGAGCGGGTGTACCGGATGCTCGGGCTACCGTACACCTACGGGGCGGTGGGGATGGACGAGTTCCGTCGGCAGGTGGCGGCGTTGTGGAAGGGGGTACGGCGGGCGGACCGACTGGCGCAGGGACTCGACGCGCCGTCCGCGGCAGTGGCGCAGCTCGTCGGGTTCGGAGCGTCGGACGGGGCACTCGTCGCTGCGGTGTCGCTCGGGGACCTCGACACGGCGTCAAACGTCACGGTGAACGTACCGGGCGCAACCACCACGCTCGACAGCGCGGATGAGAAGGTCCGCGCCGCCAACGGCGTGGTACGCCGAGCGATGCGACTCACCCCCTCGTCGACCTTCGCCTTCGTCTCCTGGTTCGGTTACCGGGCACCGGCGGCCATCGAGGTGCCTTCCCAGCAGCGTGCGGTCGCGGGCGGGGCCGAGCTCACGTCCTTCCTCGATGGTGTCCGCGACAGCCGGAACGGCAACGGCCCTCGCCGTCTGACGGTGCTCGGACACTCCTACGGGTCTGCGGTCGCTGTCGAAGCGACCGCGCAGACGCGGTACCGGATAGATGCCGTCGTCACGTACGGGTCAGTGGGGCTCACCGACGACACGAAGCCCGAGCACCTCAACGTCGGCGAGGTCTTCGCCACGGAGGGTGAGCAGGACCACACGGCCCGCTTCGGGAGGATCGGTCGGACCGACCCGCGTGCACTGCCCAGTGTGCACGTCTTCTCGGCGGAGGCAGGGCCGGAAACGAACGCGGTCACTGGTCACGACATGTACCCGCCGCGGGGCGTGGGGTACCTGTCACCGGGAGCCACATCACAGCGGCACATCGCCGAGATCATCGCAACGGGGAGGCCGGAATGAAGACGTCGACCAGGACAGTCGGCACGATCGGTGCCGTCCTCCTGACAGTCGGGCTGACTGTCGGGTGCACGTCCGGAGAGGGAACCGTGGACGAAGACGCAGGAGCACGCACGCAGCAGGAGGTCGCCACGCTCTCCTTGCGTGAGGAGTTCGACCGCTACCGCGAGCAGTACCGGAAGATGCAGGAGGTGCTCGCCGATGCGCAGCGACAGCTGTACGAGGGAGCGTGGCGATGGAACGGCGGGGACGACATCCCACAGATCGGCGGCGACGGGACCCGCCCGCTGGCCGGCGCGGACACGCACAACACGTACGCCCTGACCTCGAGTCGCTCGTACGACCCTGAAGGCGCCGAGGGGGCCAGGTCTGACCTCGACCCCATGATCGACTACTTCACCGCGAACAGTTGGAGCTTCCACGTCGAACGGGTCGGTCGTACCTACTACCTCGACGGCTTCACCAACGACGGCTGGCGTATCGAGTACCTCGTTCAACAGAGCGGTCATTACTCGCTCACGGTCTACAGCGACCTGTTCTGGACGAACGACGCTGACGCCCTGTCCGAAGCTGTGGGCGGCCGCGCCGGAGGACGTCACCCCGCCTACTCCAGACCCGGCGAGTACCCGGATCCGCCGACATGGGACTCCCCGATCATCAGCCCACCGAAGATCTGACGATGCGACACCGGATTCGACTCGGGGTGATCGCCTCGACCGTTCTCGGGCTACTGGGCGGTTGCGCGTCGGGCGGAACAGAGATGCCGAAAGACGCCGCCGGACTCACCCAGGAACAGGTCCGGGAGCTGACACTCCACCAGGAGTACGACCGCTACCGCGACCACTACGAACACATGCAACGGCTGCTCGAGGGAGCGCAGCTCGCCGTCCACGATGGCGAATGGGAATGGGTCGCTGGCGACGGAATCCCTGGGATCGGAGGCGACGGGGTCGCTCCCCTGCCCGGAGCAGACACCAAGAACAGCTACTTCCTCACTTCTGGCCGCATCTGGATGCCACCTGGCGCCACCGGCGCGCAGCGCGACCTCGACCCCATGATCGAGTACTTCGAACACCAGGGGTGGGCGATCGACCAACGCGCGATCTCCGACAGCTACGAAGTCTGGGCCAACACCGGCGACGGATGGCAGATCAACTACAGCCTCCGCACCAACGGGCGGTACTCCCTCGACGTCTCCAGCGAACTGTTCTGGACCAACGACGCGCTCGACCTGTCGACGGCTGTGTACGGAAGGTCTGCGCTGCAGTGGCCGGACGACTCCGTCCCGGGCGAACACCCTGTCCCGCCATCATGGGAGTCGCCCATCATCAACCAGCCCGAGATCTGACGATGCGCCACCGATCGGGGCTCGTAGCCGTCGCTCTGACCGTGCTCGGGTTGGCCGGTTGCGCGGCGATGGGGCCAGAGATGCCGAGCACGCGCGATCTCCGACAGCTACGAAGTCCGGGCCGACACCGACGAACCGGAGATCTGAGCCGCACCACGAGACGGACGGGAGGCGCCTCGCACGTCGTGCGCACCGCCTCCCGTCATCCCACGGCTAGGCCGCGATCGACGGGACCTTCTCCGGGTAGTGGCACGCCGCGCGGTGGTCGACGTCCTCGCCGCGGCGGGGCGCCTTCTCGGGCGACTCCTGCTCGCAGCGGCGACGCTCCTCCTCCGGGAGGATCGCGTAGAGCGGGCAGCGTGACCGGAACCGGCAGCCGGTCGGTCGCTCGGTCGGGCTGGGTGGGTCGCCCGGCAGCAGGATCGTCGTTCGGGACCGCTCGATGACGGGGTCCGGCACCGGCACGGCGGACATGAGCGCTGCCGTGTAGGGGTGCATCGGGCGTTCGAAGACCTCGTCGACGGCACCCTCCTCGACCGTGCGGCCGAGGTACATCACGCTGACCCGGTCGGCGACGTGCCGGATGACGGAGAGGTCGTGCGAGACGAACAGGTACGAGAGCCCGAGGCGTGCCTTGAGTTCGGCGAGCAGGTTGAGCACGCCAGCCTGGATCGACACGTCGAGGGCAGAGACCGGCTCGTCGAGGACGACGAGGTCCGGCTCCACCGCGAGCGCACGCGCGATGGAGATGCGCTGCCGCTGCCCGCCGGAGAACTCGTGCGGGTAGCGGTCTGCCTCGGCGGCCTGCAGCCCGACCAGGCCGAGCAGTTCGGGCACCCGTTCGTCGATGCGGGACGCCGGCGCACCGATCGCTCGGAGCGGTTCCGCGACGACGTCGAACACCGACACGCGCGGGTCGAGGCTGGCGGACGGGTCCTGGAACACCATCGAGATGCGCTGACGCAGTGCCCGTGTGCCGGCTGCACCGCGGGCGGTGGCGTCGGCGAGTGATTCGCCGAACAGTTCGACGGTTCCCGCTTCGGGACGCTCGAGGTCCATCAGCTGGTGCAGGGTCGTCGACTTGCCGGAGCCGGACTCGCCGACGAGGCCGAGGGTCTCACCGCGGCGGATGTCGAGGTCCACTCCGTCGACGGCGTAGACGTCACCGACCTTCCGACGGAACACGGCGCCCTTGACGAGCGGGAACGTCTTGGTGAGCCCTTCGACGTGCACGACGGGCTCACGGTCGGTGCGCGACGCCTCGACCGCTGCGGCGTGCTCGGGGACGACGGGCAGGGCGAAGATCCGGCCGGCATCCGCGTGGGCGGCGGCGACCTCGGCGGTGCGGTGGCACGCGGCGGTGTGACCGGAAGCGTGCAGTGGACGGGACGCGCTGGCTGCCGAGGGCGTGGCCGTGCTCGCGGTGGTCTCGTCCGCATCCGCCCGGGTACCGACGGCGGCAGCGTCGACGGCGGCGATGCCGATGCCCACCGGCGGAGCGAGGGCGGGCTCGGTCGACCGGCAGACCTCGCTGACCAGGGGGCAACGAGCCGCGAAGGGGCAGGCGTCCGGCAGGTCGATGAGCGACGGCGGCGACCCGGGGATCGGCACGAGCGGCGACCGGTCGGTGGCGTCGAGCCGCGGCAGCGCCCCGATGAGTCCGATCGTGTACGGCATGCGCGGACGGGCGAACAGCTCTTCGGCGGTCGCCGTCTCGACGATCCGGCCGGCGTACATCACGGCGATCCGGTCGGCGATGCCCGCGATGACCCCGAGGTCGTGGCTGACGAACACCAGCGCCGCACCCGTCTCGCGCTGGGCGGTCCGGAGCACCTCGATGATCTGCGCCTGGATCGTCACGTCGAGTGCCGTGGTGGGCTCGTCCGCCAGGATCACGTCGGGGTCGTTCGCCATCGCCATCGCGATCATCGCGCGCTGCCGCATGCCGCCGGAGAACTCGTGCGGGAAGGCGTCGACGCGGCGGGCGGGCTCGGGGATCCCGACGAGTTCGAGGAGCTCGATCGCACGGGCACGGGCCTCCGCCTTCGAGGCACCGCGGTGCAGGCGGACGGTCTCCGCGATCTGGTCACCGATCGTGTACACCGGTGTGAACGCGGACAGCGGGTCCTGGAAGACCATCGCGACCTTGTCGCCACGCAGCCGGCTCATCTGCTTGTCCGAGCGCCCGAGGAGTTCCTCGCCGTCGAGTTCGACGGAGCCGGTGACCTTCGTCGTCTCGGGCAGCAGTCCGAGGACGGCCATGCTCGTCACCGACTTGCCGGACCCGGACTCCCCGACGATGCCGAGGACCTCGCCGCGTCGGAGTTCCAGGTCGACCCCGCGGACCGCGTGCACGGTCCCTCGCGGCGTCGGGAAGCGGACGTGCAGGTCGCGGACCCGCAGGATCGGCTCGGTGGTGGTCGTCGGCGTCGCGGCCGACCCGTTCGTGATGGTGCTCATGCTGCTTCCCCGGTGGTCGGTGCGGCGGTCATACGCCGGAGCCGGCTTGCGTGTTCAACGCGGCCACGTCCACGGCCGCCTGGTTCTGGTCACGACGGCGGTTGCGCTTCTCGCGCTTGCCGGTCGTCGAGGTGGGGTCGAGGGCGTCGCGGAGACCGTCACCGATCAGGTTCGCCGCGATCGCGAAGACCACGAGCGCGCCGGCTGCGAAGTAGAACAGCCACGGGCTGGTCAGCGCGTTGGCCTGGTTCTGCGCGATCAGGGTGCCCAGCGAGACGTCGGGCGCCTGCACGCCGAAGCCGAAGTAGCTCAGCGTCGTCTCGCCGAGCACCGCGGTGGCGACCTGGATCGTGCCGTCGATGATGAGGAAGGACGCCACGTTCGGCAGGATGTGCCGGAAGATGATCCGGAACGGGCCGATCCCCATGTAGCGGGCGGCCCGGACGAACTCGCGTTCCTTGACGGACAGCGTCATCGCCCGCACCACACGGGCGGTGATCATCCAGCCGAACAGCGTGATGAGCACGACCAGGACCAGCCAGCCGGCGTTCTGGATGCGCGGGCTGATGATCGCGATGATGAGGAACGACGGCAGCACGAGCAGCATGTCGACGAAGAACATCACGATGCGGTCGACCCAGCCGCCGAAGTACCCGGCGGCCGCACCCGTGATCGCCGCGATCGCGGTCGAGAAGACGGCGACGAGCAGGCCGATCAGCAGGCTCTTCTGCATGCCTCGTGCGGTCTGCGCGAACACGTCCTGCCCGATGCCGTTCGTACCGAACCAGTGCGCTGCGCTGGGCGGTCGCGTGAACGACGTGTAGTCGATCGCCGAGTACTGCCACGGGCTGACCAGCGGGCCGATGAACGCGAAGGCGAACAGCGCCACGACGACGATGACGCCGATGCCGGCGCCGCGGTTCATGAAGAGACGCCGCGTGGTCTGCAGGAACCGGTTGCCCTGCCGCTTCGGACGGGCCGGGGTGTCGCTCCGTGCGATGAGCGACGGGTCGACGGGTTCGATCCGGGTGTCGGTCATGTCATGCCCTCCTGACGCGGGGGTCGAGCGCTGCGGTCGCGACGTCGGCGAGGAACCCGGCGATGAGCACCACCACCGCGGCGAACAGCGTGTACGCCGTCACGACGTTGACGTCGTTGCCGTTCACCGCGTCGATGAACCACGAACCGAGCCCGTTCCACGCGAAGATCTTCTCGGTCAGGGTGGCCCCGGTCAGGATGCCGAGGAACCCGTAGGCGAAGAGCGTGGTCATCGGGATGAGTGCGGTGCGCAGGCCGTGCTTGAACGTGGCACGGCCCCGCGTGAGCCCCTTCGCCCGTGCGGTCCGGAGGAAGTCCGAGCCGAGGACGTCGAGCATGGTCGCGCGCTGGTAGCGGCTGTAGATGGCGATGAGGCCCACCGCGATCGAGATTGTCGGCAGCAGCAGGTGCGCGCCGCGGTCGACGAGCAGGGTCAACGCCGATCCGTCGAGTCCGGGCGTCGCTTCGCCGGTGAAGTTGATGAGTTGGCTGCCGGCGTCCTGGTTCAGCTTGGTCGCACCGATCTTCAGGAACACGGCGGTCAGGAACACGGGTGTCGAGAACAGCACGATCGAGATCGCGGCGCTCACCCGGTCCGAGATCTGGTACTGCCGGATCGCGTTCCACACGCCGACGAGCACGCCGAGCACGATGCCGGCGATCGACCCGACGAGCAGCAGTCGGAGGCTCACCCCGAGCCGCGGGAAGAACTGCTCGTTCACCGAGCGGTCCTGGATGGTCTGCCCGAGGTCACCGTGCACGACGCCGTCGAGCCAGTGGGTGTACCGGATCACCACGGGGGTCTTGTCGTTGACGCCGATGTCGTCGAGCTTGGCGTCGATGACCTGGGCGGACGGCGCGGGGTTCCGCTCCGCGTAGACGGAGCGGGGGCTGAACGTCGCTGACGCGAGGAAGTAGGTCAGCGAGGTCGCGAGGAACACGAGCACGACGTAGTACACGAATCGACGCGCCAGGAAGCGGATCATGGAGGCCACCATAGAGCCTCGTTTGTTTCCGGTACATGTCGCGCCACGGCCGGGCTCGTAACGAAAGTACGTCGGATGCAGAAAAAGCGCTCTACCCCCGCTGGGGGGCCCTAGGCTCAACGACAACTTCCAGAGGGGAACGAAATGAAGCACAGGAAAGTCATCGTGGTGACGGCGGCCCTCGCCGGCATCGCACTCGCCGTGACCGGTTGCTCCGGCGGCTCGGGTGGATCCGGCGGGTCCGCCTCGGACGACTCGGGCAAGAAGACGCTGCCGACCTCGGCACAGATCAACGCGAAGCCCGTCTCGGACCTGGAAGACGGCGGCACGCTGCGTCTGCCGATCTCGCAGTGGGTCTCGCAGTGGAACTACAACCAGCTCGACGGTCCACTCGTCGACGCGTCGACGATCGAACAGGCGACGATGCCGTTCATCTACACCATCGACGGCAAGGGGGCCCCGACGCTCAACACCGACTACGTGTCGAAGGCCGAGGTCACGAACGACGACCCGCTCACGATCTCGTACACGATCAATGACGACGCCCAGTGGAGCGACGGCTCGGAGATCACCTGGCGTGACTTCGAGAACGAGTGGAAGACCACCAACGGCAAGGACAAGGCGTACCTCATCGCCGGCTCGACCGGCTATGAGGACATCTCCTCCGTCACCAAGGGCGCGACCGACAAGGACGTCGTTGTCGAGTTCGCCACGCCGTTCTCGGACTGGAAGTCCCTGTTCAGCCCGCTGTACCCGGCCAGCCAGACCAGTACGCCGGACCAGTTCAACAACGGGTACAAGGGCAAGGTCCCGGTCTCGTCCGGTCCGTACGAGATCACCGACCTGAACGAGACCGCCGGCACCGTCACGATGAAGCCGGACGACAACTGGTGGGGCGACAAGCCGAAGCTCGACCAGGTGATCTTCCGGTCGTTGGACGGCAACGCCGACGTCGACGCGTACCTCAACAAGGAGATCGACTCCGTCCTCACGACGACGTCGGAGCGCTTCGACCGGGTGAAGAAGGTGAAGAACTCGAAGATCCTCGCCTCGACGTCCGCGCAGTACACCCACGTGGACTTCTCGTCGAACGGTCTGCTCAAGGACAAGCAGCTCCGGCTGGCGATCCAGCACGGTGTGAACCGTGACGCCCTGGCCCAGGTCATCGGCGGCACCCTGCCCTACAAGCTCGGCACGCTCGACAACCACCTGTTCCTGTCCACGGACAAGGGCTACAAGTCGAACATCAAGCCGAACGCCACCTTCGACGTCGAGAAGGCGAAGAAGCTCCTGGACGACGACGGGTGGAAGACCGACGGCGCCTACCGCTCGAAGGGCGGCAAGCAGCTGGCGATCGCCATCACGATCCCGTCCGGAGCCCCGGTGTCGCAGCAGCTGGCGCAGGTCATGCAGCAGCAGCTGAAGGAGATCGGCGTCAAGCTCACCCTGAAGTCGGTCGCCACGGACGACTTCTTCGAGCAGTACGTCACCCCGGGCAACTACGACATGACGATCTTCGTCTGGGGCGGCACCGGCTTCCACTCCAGCTCCGCGACGATCTACACCTCGGGTGCCACCGGGCAGAACTACGGCCGTGTCAGCTCGGGAGCGATCGACAAGCTGACGAAGCAGGCGCTGTCCGAGCCGGACTCGGACAAGGCCAACGCCATCTGGAACAAGATCGACAAGCAGGTCTGGTCGATCGGACACTCGATGCCGATCACCGCGAAGCCCGCGCTGGTCGCCCAGAACCCGAAGCTCGCCAACTACGGCGCGTTCGCTGGTGCGCAGAACATCGACTGGACGAAGGTCGGCTTCACCAAGTAGCCACCGACTGACGGTCAGCGAGGGGTCGGACGCACTGCGTCCGGCCCCTTCGTCGTCCCGGTTCCGTCCGGTGTGCGCTCTCGCAGGACATGCACGGTGCAGTCCCCGTCGCATCGGCTGCCCGGACCGTACTGTTGCCCCATGGCCATCCCCGACACTGGCACTGCGGCACCCGGCTTCACCCTCCCCGGCATGATCGTTCGCGACGGTGTCCGCACCGACGCGGAGTACTCGCTCGCGGCCCAGGTGGGCCGTCCGGTGGTCCTCGCCTTCTACCCCGGTGACGCCACCCCCGTCTGCACCGCGCAGCTCTGCTCCTACCAGCAGGAACTCGACGACTTCCGCGACCTCGGAGCCGTGGTCTGGGGCATCAGCCCGCAGGGCCTCGACTCGCACGAGGGCTTCGCCCGGAACGCGTCGCTCTCCTTCCCACTGCTCTCCGACGTCGCCGGTGACGTCGTCCGCGCCTACGGCGTCCACGTGCCCGGCCTCGGCCTCCGCCGCTCCGTCTTCGTCATCGGTCCGGACGGCCTGGTGCGCTGGCGGCACGTGGGCCTGGTCGGCCTCCGCTTCCCGCGCGCCGAGGTCATCCGTGACCAGATCGAGCAACTCGTCGAATGAGGCGTTGACAGGCGGGACCGACGGGGTGACGATGATTGCCCTGTAGACCTCCGGGTTCGCCTCCCCGGGACATCGGGTCTCCTGCCGGTACGTGCTCGGCCTGTCTGGTCCGCTCGGTGGGTGGTCCCGGGGAGGCGCTCTCGTCGCCCGTCGATGCGGTGTCTCCTAGGCTTGCCCCCATGCCCGAACGGACAGCGCCCACCCGGATCGTCGCGACCGACATGCGACGCTTCGCCGTCGCACTCTGGGTCGTCGCCGTCGCGCTCGTCGTCATCGGACTCGTCACGAACGGCCTCCGCGCCGCGTGGCTGGTGCCGGTGCCGTCCCTCTTCACCGCCTGGTTCGCCTGGGTCGTGCTCTGGCGTCCGCGCATCGAGCTGACCGAGGACGAGCTGGTCGTCGTCGACGTCCGCCGCACCACCCGCTTCGCCTGGCGCCGCGTGCAGGACGTCCGGTCGAAGTACGGGCTCGAGGTCGTCACCGACCAGGGCGAACAGCGGGTCTGGATCGCGCCGCGTCCGACGGCCCGGCTCGCGATCGAACGGCCGGGAGGCGCGGTGCCGCTCAGCGTCGCCGCTGCGGCGGACGAGATGCGTGCGCGGGTGCCCGCCGCGGTCACGTACGACGGCGCTCCCCCGGCGACGGTCACGGCGGCTCCGATCGTGCACCGCGTGCACGGCTGGGCGATCGTCGCCCTCGTCGTCCTCGGGATCGCCGGAAGCCTGGCCGGCGCGCGCCTCTGACCTGACCGACACCGCGGTCGACCACCGGTCCGGACCCGGTGTGTTCGTCGTGGGGCGGGCCTGGCGCCCGACACCCGGAACGACGGAACGCGCCGTCCCGAGGCGGGGCGGCGCGTTCCTCGTGTTGCGGACTCTGCGGGTCAGCGACCGAACTCGAAGCCGGCGCCGGGGATGGCGGCCAGCAGGTCCTTCGTGTACTGCTCACGCGGGTTGGCGAAGACCTCATCGGTCGTCGCCTTCTCGACGATCTGGCCCTTGCGCATCACGCACACGTTGTCCGCGACCAGACGGACCACCGCGAGGTCGTGGGTGATGAACAGGTAGGTCAGGCCGAGCTCGGACTGCAGCTCGGTCAGCAGGTCCAGGATCTGGCCCTGCACGAGCACGTCGAGCGCGGAGACCGCCTCGTCGAGGACGATGACCTCGGGCTTGAGCGCCAGCGCACGCGCGACGGCGATGCGCTGCCGCTGTCCACCGGACAGCTCGCTCGGGTACCGGTTCACCATCGACTTCGGCAGGGCCACCTGGTCGAGCAGTTCGAGGACCCGCGCACGACGCGAGGCCTTGTCGCCGACCTTGTGCGTGCTCAGGGGCTCGGCGATCGTGTTCCCGACGTTGTACATCGGGTCCAGCGAGCCGTACGGATCCTGGAACACGGGCTGGACGCGGCGACGGAAGTCGAACAGGTCCTTGCCCTTGAGTGCACCGATGTCGATGCCGTCGAACTGCACCGAACCGGACGTGATCGACTCGAGCTGCAGGACGAGCTTCGCGACGGTCGACTTGCCCGACCCGGACTCGCCGACGAGCGCCGTGGTGGTGCCCTTCGGGATCGCGAACGAGACGCCGTCGACGGCCCTGAGCTCGCGGGTCGCCATGCCCTGACCACGCAGCTTGTAGACCTTCTGCAGGTCCTTGACGACGATGAGGTCCTCGGCGGGCCTGCTCTCGCGCTCGTGGGCGCGGGCCAGGAGTTCGTCGTCCTCGCTGCCGGTGTCGGCGATCGCGACCGACTGGTGCTGCACCTTCGACTGGATACGACGGCTCGCGAGCGACGGTGCCGCGGCGACGAGGCGCTGCGTGTACGGGTGCTGCGGGTTCGCCAGGATCTCCTTGGACGGACCGGCCTCGACGACCTGGCCCTTGTACATCACCACGAGCTTCTCGGCACGCTCGGCGGCGAGGCCGAGGTCGTGGGTGATGAACAGGACCGAGGTGCCGAAGTCGCGCGTCAGGCTCTCGAGGTGGTCGAGGATGACGCGCTGCACGGTGACGTCGAGGGCCGAGGTCGGCTCGTCGGCGATGAGCAGCTTCGGGCGGCTGGACAGACCGATGCCGATGAGCACACGCTGACGCATGCCGCCGGAGAACTCGTGCGGGTACTGCTTCAGACGGCTCTCGGCGTCACCGAGTCCGGCCTCCTGCAGGACCTCGACGGCCCGGGCACGGATCGCGGACTTGCCGGTCGCCATGCCGTTCGCCTTGATGGCCTCTTCGACTTGGAACCCGATCTTCCAGAGCGGGTTGAGGTTCGACATCGGGTCCTGGGGGACGTACCCGATCTCGGTCCCGCGGATCTCGGCCATCTGCTTCTCGGTCAGGCCGACGAGCTCGCGCCCGTTCAGCTTGATCGATCCGCCGGTGATCTGGCCGGTGCCGGGCAGGAGCTTGATGATGGCCTGGGCGCTGGTGGACTTGCCGGAACCGGACTCCCCCACGATCGCCAGGCGCTCGCCCTGCTCGAGCGTCATGTTCACGCCGCGGACGGCCTGCACCAGACCGGACTGCGTCTTGAAGCCGACGTGCAGGTCGGTGATCTCCAGCAGCGGGGCGCCGGGTGTGCCGGACGCCTTGGCGTTCGGCTCGGTGAGTGTCTCGCTCATCGGCGGGCCCTCGCCTTCGGGTCGAGCGCGTCGCGGACCACGTCACCGAGGAGGAGGAACGCGAGCACGGTGATGGACAGTGCGGCGGACGGCCAGAAGATCGTCGACGGGCTGGTGCGGATCGACGACTGTGCGGCGTTGATGTCGAGACCCCAGCTGAGTGCCGACGCCGGCAGACCGATGCCGAGGAACGACAGGGTCGCCTCGGCCACGATGAACGTGCCGAGGGAGACCGTCGCGACGACGATGACCGGTGCGAGCGAGTTCGGGATGACGTGGCGCACGAGCGTGGTGAAGCGGCTGACGCCGAGCGCCGCGGAGGCGGTGACGTAGTCGGCCTGCTTCGCGCTGAGCACGGCACCGCGCATGATGCGGGCAATCTGCGGCCAGGCGAAGACGGCGAGCACGAGCGACACCGTCACGGCGTTCCGCGCCGGGAGCACCGACATGAAGACGATCGCGCCGAGGACGGTCGGGATCGAGAAGAACACGTCACCGATGCGCGAGACGATCGTGTCGAGCCAGCCACCGTAGAACCCGGCGAGGGCACCGATGACGACGCCGACGATCGTGACGAGCACGGTCGCGAGCAGGCCGACGATGAGCGAGTTCTGCGCACCCCAGATGACGCGGGCGTACACGTCGTAGCCCTGCCGCGTGAAGCCGAGCAGGTGACCGGCACGCGGGCCCTCGTTGCTGTCGTCGAGGTTCGCGGCGCGCGGGTCCAGGTGCGTGAACAGCCCGGGTGCGATCGCGACGACGATGATCAGCAGGATGAGGACCGACGAGATCCAGAACGTGGGGCGGCGACGCATGGACTCCCACGCGTCGGTCCACAGCGAACGGGTCTTCTCGTCCTCGTTGACCTGGTCGACCGCCAGGAGCGGAGTCTCCTCGATCGGCGCGACGTAGTGCGTCGCCGAACGGGGTTCGGTGTTACTTGGCATAGCGGATCCTCGGGTCCAGGACGGCGTAGAGCAGGTCGACCAGGAGGTTGGCGAGCATGAAGATGATGACCATCACGGCGACGAAGGAGACCACCGTCGGGCCCTCGCCGAGCTTGACGGCCTGGAACACCGTGCCACCCACGCCGTGGATGTTGAAGATGCCTTCGGTCACGATCGCGCCGACCATCAGGTTGCCGATGTCGACGCCCAGGTAGGTCACGACCGGGATCAGCGAGTTCCGGAAGATGTGCACCCCGACGACGCGACGACGGGACAGGCCCTTCGCGGTCGCGGTGCGCACGAAGTCGGCGCTCATGTTCTCGGCGACGCTCGCACGGGTGAGACGCACGATGTAGGCGAACGACACCGACGCCAGCACGATCGCCGGCAGCACCAGCTCGGACCACGGCGCCTGGCCGGAGACGGTCACGCGGAACAGGCCGAGGTTGATGCCGAGGACGTACTGCAGCAGGAAGCCGACGACGAAGGTCGGCACCGAGATGAGCAGCAGCGAGACGACGAGGGCCGTCGCGTCGAACAGCTTGCCCTTGCGGAGACCGGCGACGACACCCACGACGATGCCGGCGACGGCTTCGAAGACGAGTGACAGGATCGCCAGGCGCGCGGTGATCGGGAAAGCCGCTGCGAGCTGCTGGCTGACCGGCAGGCCCGAGAACGTCGTGCCGAGGTCACCGCGGAACAGGCCGCCGACCCAGAGCAGGTACTGGACGAAGAACGGCTTGTCGAGGTTGTACTGCTGCCGGATCGCTTCGATCACCTGCGGTGACGGCTGACGGTCACCGAACAGTGCGGCGACCGGGTCCCCGGGCAGCGAGAACACCATGAAGTAGATGAGGAACGTGGCCCCGAAGAAGACGGGGATGAGCTGCAGGAGGCGCTTGCCGAGGTACCAGAGCATCAGATCCCTGCCTGGTTCGCAGCGCGCATGTCGTTCAGGTTCATGTCGTGAGGGGTGGACGGTCCGAGGGTCGGCACGGGTGTCCGGTGCGGGCGGCGGCGCCCGCGTTCGTGGGGGAAGGTGTGACCGCCGTGGTACGGGGGCTCGGGGACCGTGGTCCCCGAACCCCCGTCCGGTTGGCCGCGGAGCAGGATACCTGTCCGCGATGTGTCTCGCGAGGAGACGGGTGTTACTTGGTGACCTCGATGTCGTAGTACAGCGGGACGGAGTCCCAACCGAACTTGACGTTCTTCACGTTGTCGGCAGACCAGACACCGGTGACGTTGGAGTACCAGAGCGGGATCTCGGGCAGGTCCTTGAGCAGCAGCTCCTGAGCCTGGTCGAAGGACTTGTTGCCCTCTTCGACGGACGAGGCCGAACGGCCCTTGGCGAGCAGCTCGTTGTACTCGGCCGAGTCGTAGCGCGAGTAGTTGTTCGACGAGCCTTCACCCATGGTCGGGCCGAGGAAGTTGTACAGCGACGGGTAGTCGGCCTGCCAACCGGTGCGGCTTCCGCCCGTGAGCTTGTCGTCCGTCTGCAGCGCGAGCGCCTCGGCGAACGTCGGGAGGGCCTTGCCCTCGGCCTTGATGCCCAGCGTGCTGGAGATCGAGTTGGTCACGGCGGTGACCCAGGCCTCGTGTCCACCGTCAGCGTTGTACGCGATGGTGAGCGTGTCGTTGTACGGCGAGATGTCGTCGGCCTGCTTCCACAGCTTCTTGGCCTCGGACTTGTTGTACTTGAGGACGTCGGCGCCCTTGAGGTCGCCGGTCCAGCCGTCGATCACCGGGGAGGTGAAGTCCTTGGCCGGGGTGCGGGTGCCCTGGAAGATCTTGTCGGTGATCTGCTTGCGGTTGATCGACAGCGACACCGCCTCGCGACGGAGCTTGCCCTCTTCACCCTTCCAGTGGTCGAGGTAGTAGGGCAGGTAGATCGCCTGGAAGATCGCGGCGGCCTGGTTGACGTTCGAGTCGGGGAAGTCCGACTTGTAGGTCGCGAACGCGGCGTCCGGCACGGCGTCGAGGACGTCGAGGTTGCCGCCCTGGGCGTCGGAGTACGCGGTGTCCTGGGACGTGTAGAACGTGATCGTCAGACCACCGTTCTTCGGCTTGCGCTTGCCCTGGTAGTCCTTGTTCGTGACGAGCTTGATGTCCTGGTTGTGCGTCCAGGCGCTCTTGCCGTCGAGCTTGTACGGACCGTTGCCGATCGGGTTCTCGCCGAAGGCCTTGGTGTCGTCGTAGAAGACCGAGGGGAGCGGCACGAAGGCGTTGTAGCCGAGGGACAGCGGGAAGTCCGACTGCGCCGACTTCAGCGTCACCGTGAACTCGTCGTCGCTCTTGACCTTGAGGCCGGTGAGCTCGGAGTCCTTGTCGGCGTCGTAGCCCTCGATGTTCTCGAAGAAGTAGCTCGCGCCCTGCGCGTTCGACTTCTGGGCTGCCCAGTTCCACGCCTTCGTGAAGGACTCGGCGGTGATGGCCTCACCGTTGGTGAACTTCCACCCCGAGTTGATCGTGATGTCGAAGGTCTTCGAGTCGTCGGTCTCGACGCTCTTGGCCAGTTCCTTCACCGGCTTGCCGTCGGCGTCGTACGAGAACAGACCGTCGAACAGCGACGTGATGATCTTGCCGCCACCGGTCTCGGTGGTGTTCGAGGGGATGAGCGGGTTCTGCGGTTCGCTGCCGTTCGTGGTGACGATGCCGGTGGCGTTGGCCGAACCGGAGCCGGAGCCGGAGCCCGAGCCGCTTCCGCCACCGTTGCCGGAGCAGCCGGTCAGGGCAATTGCTGTGGCCCCGAGCACGGCGAGGGCAGTGAGCCCAGCGCGCTTCTTGATCAAGAGTTCCTCCTGGTGCATGGGACGCGCCGGGCACAGAGGTCCCTCCCGGCACGTTTGACTCCTGAACTGTAGGCAGTGCAGAGAGAACCGACCAAACCCTGCGCGCATCGGTTACACGCCTGAAACCAAGTTGCAGGATCGTTGCGGCACAATGCAACTTCCGCGCGTCTGAGCCGGAGTACCGCTCATCTGTTGCGTTTGCATCAACGTCCGTGCAGCGTGCAGGTGACGCCCGGGTGAACCACAGGTGTCGTCCGCAACCGCTTGCATTCGGAGCGCTCCACCCCGCGTGATGCGCGCCGGAGGCCCGTGGCGATCCCGCCACGGGCCTCCCGTCCGTCCTGCCGCCCTGTCCGGGCTGGCTGTCGTCCTACGCGAACGCCTCCACCGGCGGGCAGGCGCACACGAGGTTGCGGTCCCCGTACGCCTGGTCGATCCGCCGCACCGGCGGCCAGTACTTCCGACCGGCCTGGCCGGCCGACGGGTAGACCGCCTGCTCGCGGGTGTACGCGTGCTGCCACTCCCCCGTGATCACCGACGCGGCCGTGTGCGGCGCGTTGACGAGGGGGTTGTCCTCCGCCGGCCACTCGCCCCGGGCGACGGCGTCCGCCTCGGCTCGGATGGCGAGCATCGCGTCGACGAAGCGGTCGAGCTCGGCGAGGTCTTCGCTCTCGGTCGGTTCGACCATGAGGGTGCCTGCCACGGGGAACGACATCGTCGGTGCGTGGAAGCCGTGGTCGATGAGCCGCTTGGCGACGTCGTCGACCGTGATGCCCGTGGCCTCGCGCAGGGGACGCAGATCGAGGATGCACTCGTGCGCGACCAGGCCGGACTCCCCCGTGTAGAGGACGGGGAACGCCTCGCGCAGACGTGCCGCCAGGTAGTTCGCGCCGAGCACGGCGACCTCGGTCGCCCGGGTGAGCCCCTCGACGCCCATCATCCGGACGTAGGTCCAGGTGATCGGCAGGATGCTCGGGCTGCCGTACGGCGCTGCCGAGACCGGACCGCCCGCATGGGCCGGACGGTCCCCGTCGGTGCCCGTTGCCGCTCCGGTCCGACGATCCGCTTCCTGCGCCATCGGGTGCCCGGGCAGGAACGGCGCGAGGTGCGCCTTGGCCGCGACCGGACCGACGCCCGGACCGCCGCCGCCGTGCGGGATGCAGAACGTCTTGTGCAGGTTGAGGTGCGAGACGTCGCCACCGAAGTCCCCGAAGCGGGCGTGCCCGAGGAGCGCGTTCAGGTTGGCACCGTCGACGTAGACCTGGCCACCGGCGTCGTGCACGGCGGCGCAGATCTCGGTGATGTCGTGCTCGTAGACGCCGTGCGTCGACGGGTACGTGATCATCAGCGCGGCCAGCTGTCCGGCGTGCTCCTTGGTCTTCGCCCGGAGGTCGTCGAGGTCGACGTTGCCGTCCTCGTCGCACGCCACGACGACGACCCGCATGCCGGCGAGGACCGCCGAGGCCGCGTTCGTCCCGTGCGCGCTCGACGGGATGAGGCACACCGTCCGGGCCTCGTCCCCACGGGACCGGTGGTAGCCGCGGATCGCGAGCAGCCCGGCGAGTTCGCCCTGGCTGCCGGCGTTCGGCTGGACCGAGACCGTGTCGTACCCGGTGACCTCGGCGAGCCAGGTCTCGAGGTCGCCGATCATGTCGAGGTAGCCCTGCACGTCCTCGCGCGGGGCGAACGGGTGCAGTCGGGCGAACTCCGGCCAGGTCACGGCTGCCATCTCGGTCGCGGCGTTCAGCTTCATGGTGCAGCTGCCGAGCGGGATCATGCCACGGTCGAGCGCGTAGTCCTTGTCGGAGAGGTGCTTGAGGTACCGCATCATGCGGGTCTCGCTGCGGTGCGCGGAGAAGACCGGGTGGGTCAGGAACGCGCTCTGTCGCCCGAGCGCGGCCGGGAGGCCCGTGCCCGCGTCACGCACGGCGGTCTCGGTCCCCGGGACGGTCACGTCCGCGGCACCGAACACCGCGGCGAGTGCGGCGACGTCCTCCGGCGTGGTGGTCTCGTCGGCGGACAGCTGGAGGGTGTCGGCGTCCACGAGGTGGAGCAGGTACCCGGCGTCGTGCGCGGCGCTGACGAGGGACTCGGCGCGGCCGGTGAACCGGAGCGTCAGGGTGTCGAAGAAGCCGTCGTGCACGACGTCGGCGCCCGCGGCACGGGCGACGTCGGCGAGCGCTGTCGTCGTCCGGGCGACCCGGTGCGCGATGAAGCGCAGGCCTTCAGGCCCGTGGTAGACCGCGTACATCGACGCCATCACGGCGAGGAGCACCTGCGCGGTGCAGATGTTGCTCGTCGCCTTCTCGCGGCGGATGTGCTGCTCGCGGGTCTGCAGGCTGAGGCGGTAGGCCATGCCGCCGTCGGCGTCGAAGGACACCCCGACGAGACGACCGGGCAGCTGGCGCTCGAGACCGGCACGGACGGCGAGGTAGCCGGCGTGCGGGCCACCGAAGCCGAGCGGGACACCGAAGCGCTGGCTGGTGCCCACGGCGACGTCGGCGCCGAGGTCCCCGGGGCTGGCGAGCAGGGTCATCGCGAGCAGGTCGGCCGCGACGACGGCGATGCCGCCACCCGCGTGGACGCGCTCGATGGTGCGGCTCGGGTCGACGACCCGGCCGGAGGCGCCCGGGTACTGCAGGACCACGCCGAAGGCGCCGTCGAGCTGCTCGTCGGTGGGCCCGTCGGCGGCGTCGAAGCCGCGCAGGGTGATGCCGACGGCTTCCGCGCGGTGGCCGAGGATCGCGGCGGTCTGTGGGAGGAGGTCGGCGTCCACCAGGAACGCGTCGCCCTTGACCTTCGAGGCACGGCGGGCGAGGAGCATGCCCTCGACGACGGCGGTGCCCTCGTCGAGCATCGACGCCCCGGCGGTCGCCATGCCGGTGAGGTCGGACACCATCGTCTGGAAGTTGATCAACGCTTCCAGCCGGCCCTGCGAGATCTCCGGCTGGTACGGCGTGTAGGCCGTGTACCAGCTCGGGTTCTCGAGCACGTTCCGCTGGATGACGGCGGGCGTGTGCGTGTCGGAGTAGCCGAGGCCGATCATCGCGCGTCGGACGGTGTTGCGCCCGGCGACGGCACGCAGTTCGGCGAGCGCCTCGGTCTCCCCCACCGCGGTCGGCACGGACGAGTGCGCGATCGGTGCGGCGTGGATCGACTCCGGGACGGCGGCCCGGACGAGGGCGTCGAGCGAGGGCTGTCCGACGACGTCGAGCATGGCCTGCTGGTCGGCGGGCGTGGTGCCGATGTGACGGTCGGCGAAGGTGGTCTGCAGGTTCGTCGACGTGGTGAGGTCCTGGTCCGCGGTCATGCGATCGAGGCCCGGTACGTGTCGTGGTCCATGAGGTCCTCCGGGAAGGAGGTGCCGTCGACCTTGAGCTTGACGAGCCAGCCGGCGCCGAACGGGTCCTGGTTGACGGTGTCCGGGGTCGCGACGACGGCGTCGTTGACCTCGACGACCTCGCCCTCGATCGGGGCGAAGAGCTCTCCGACGCTCTTGGTCGACTCGATCTCACCGAGCTGCTCGCCCGCGGTCGTGGTGGTGCCCACGGCGGGGAGCTCGACGTAGACGACGTCACCGAGCTGTTCGGCCGCGTGGTCGGTGATGCCGACGGTGACGACGTCGCCCTCGACGAGGATCCACTCGTGGTCCTTGGTGTACTGCAGTGCGGTCTGGTCGGTCATGGGGATCAGCCTCTCGAAGCGCGACGGTAGAAGGGGAGAGCGGTGACGGTTCCGGGGATGGCGGTACCGCGGACGTCGATGTGGAGGACCTGTCCCCCGTCGGCGCAGTCCGGGTCGACGAAGGCCATCGCGACCGGGTGGCCGAGCGTGGGTGAGAGGGCACCGGAGGTGACGGTGCCGACGACGACTCCGTCGCGGAGCACGGCGTACCCGGCACGGGCAGCGCGGCGACCCGCCATCGTGATGCCGACGAGCACGCGGGCGTCCGGACCCGGCTGCACGCCGGCGTCCCCGACGAAGGAGCCCGAGGTCGCGACGACCCGGCCGAGCCCGGCCTGCGCCGGACGGACGGAGGTGTCGAGCTCGTGACCGTAGAGCGGCATGCCCGCTTCGAGACGGAGGGTGTCGCGAGCGGCGAGTCCGGCGGGCACCACCCCGCGCTCGGCACCCGCGTCGAGCAGGGCGTCCCAGAGCACCGGCGCGGTGTCGGTGTCGCTGTACAGCTCGAAGCCGTCCTCGCCGGTGTAGCCGGTGCGGGCGATGAGGACCTCGCTGCCGTCGAAGAGCGCGTGCAGCACCCGGTAGTAGCGGAGTTCGTCGAGGGGGGTCTCCGGCTGCAGGCGGTCGGCGACGACGAGGGCGTCGAGCGTCCCGGCGGCGGCCGGACCCTGGATCGCGACGAGGGCGGTCCGGTCGGAGTCGTCCGTGACCGAGACGTCGTGCCCGACAGCGCGTTCCCGCATGGCCTGCACGGCGACGTCCCGGTTGCCGGCGTTCGCCACGATGAGGAAGACGTCGTCACCGGTGCGGTACACGACGAGGTCGTCGAGGATCCCGCCGTCCGGGGTCAGGAGCAGCGAGTACTTGGCCCGACCGACCGGCATCGTGCCGAACGACCCGGCGAGCGCGGCGTCGAGGTACGGGACGGCGTCGGGCCCCTGCACGCCGATCTCGGCCATGTGCGAGAGGTCGAACACGCCGGCTGCCTGGCGCACCGCGTGGTGCTCGGCGAGGTCGGACGAGTAGCGGACCGGCATGCGGTGGCCGCCGAAGTCGGTGAAGGTGGCGCCGGCGGCGACGTGCGCGGCCTCGAGTGGCGACGAACGCAGCACGGACGATGGGTCTGACATGGACGGAGTTCTCCTGGCATCGGCAGGGCCCGACGACCGTCGTCGGGTGCGGAACTCCCCCTCTGTCATGGGCCTGAGAGTTTCACCGCGGCCCGTGAGGTCCGGCGGCTTTCACCGTGGGCGAGACGACGAGGCCGTGGGAGGTGCCCACGATCGCGTGTCTGCTTTTCAGAGTGGCCTGCCCGCTGCGGTGTTGGACCTGAGAGATTGGCGGGGAGCTTGCTCCTTCGGTGCCCTGGCCCGGATGCAGTGCGCTCCGGGTCGGGGGCTCTCCCGCGGCGGGTGGTCGGCCGTCGTGTTCTGTTGTCCGGCGAGCATACCGAGCCCGCGTTACGGGCATGTGTCGCGGATGCGGACCGCGGCTCCTCCGGTGGCCCTTCGACATCACGTAGAGTGACGCCGTGGCAGGACAGCGATCGCGCCCCCGTGGGCAGCTCGAGCAGGCGGTGCTCGAGGCGCTCTGGACCGCCGACGCCGGGCTCACCGCACGGCAGGTCCTCGAGGTCTTCGACGAACCGCGGCCGGCCCTGACGACGGTCCTCACCGTGCTCGACCGTCTCGGCCGCAAGGGGACGGTGGTCCGCGAGCAGCACGACGACGCCCCGCTCACCTTCCACGCCGCGCACTCGCGGGAGGACCACACCGCCTCCCTCATGACGAACGCGCTGGCCGCCTCCTCCGACCGCGAGGCAGCGCTCCTGCAGTTCACCGGCTCGCTCGCCTCCGGGGACCTCGAGGTCCTCCGCCGTGCGATCGACTCCCGATCGCGTCCCTGACCGGTCCGCCCCCGTGGTCGTCACCGGCGCCTGCCTCGTCGTCCTCGCCCTCGCCGTCGTCGCGCTCGCCCCGCGCGTGCTGACACGGGCGGGATGGACCATCGACCGTCCGCTGACCGCCATCGCCGCCTGGCAGGCGTCCGTCGTCGTCGGGGTCGCCGGCTTCGTGGTCGGGACCGCCCTGGTCGTCCTGGCCGGGCGGCCGCTGACCGACCCCTTCGGCATCGGCGACTCCCCCAGCCACGGCCTGAACGTCGGCGTCGCCGTGCTCGCCGTCGTCGCGTTCGCCGTCGCCGTCCGCGTCCGACCCGGCCCCGAGCACGAGGCCGTCCGCGAGGCGATCCGTACCGGCGCAGCTCCCCACCGCGAGGTCGACGGAACCCTCGTCGCCGTCCTGCAGGCCGACACGGCCCTGGCCTGCGCGGTCCCCGGTCGTTCCGGCGGGGTCCTCGTCAGCACCGGGCTCACGGAACAGCTGCACACCGACGAGCTGGAGGCCGTGGTCGCCCACGAGCGCGCGCACCTGCGGCAGCACCACGCTGCCGTCGTCGGCTTCGCCGAGTCCGTCGAGCGCGCCGTCCCGTGGGTCCCGGGAGCCCGTGCGATGGCTCGGTCGACCCGGGTCCTCGTCGAGTTCGCCGCCGACGACGCAGCCGCACGCCGAGTGGGCCGCGACGCGCTGCGCCGGGCGGTCCTGGTGGCGGACGCGACGGGTGCACTCGGCGCGGTGCGGGCCTCCAGACTGTCCTGAACCGGCCGGGAGGCCCGCCCTGCGCCCGCCTGTCGGCGCACGGGGCTAGCCTGGTCCGGTCCGCCACCGCGAGGGGAACCGTGCAGCCGCTCACCGAATCCGACATCCGATCCTCCTTCGTCAACGCCACGCCCGACGAACTCGCCCAGCTCCCGATCCCGGGGCTGCACGAGACGCTGTGGAACGAACGCGAGTTCCTCGGCTGGCGTGACCCGCAGGCCGCCCGTCGCGGCTACATGGTGTCCTGGATGGACGGCAAACCGGTCGGGATCGTCGTCCGGGCAGCCGGGGGCTCCCTGCGCGCGGGCATCGCCGCGATGTGCTCGTTCTGCCACTCCCCCCAGCCGGCGACGCAGGTGCGGCTCTTCTCCGCCGCCCGCGCCGGTGAGTCCGGGCGGAACGGCAACACCATCGGCACCTACATCTGCGAGGACCTGGGCTGCCCGATGCTGATCCGCACGGCGCCGCCGCACCTGAACCCACCGGCGACGATCGCGATGCGCTCCGAGTCGTTGCTGCAGCGGTTGCACAACTTCACGGCCGACCTGCTGACGACGGAGTGAACCCGGACCGCTTCCGCACCGCGCGGTGGGCCGTCGTCGAGGAACTCGGGGACGGCCGCTGGCGTCTCACCGTCCGGGACGAGGCCGACGACGAGCTCGGCGCGTTCGGTCTGGGGGTCGAGGGGCCGTGGGATCCGGACGTCGAGCCGCACGTGGGCTTCGTGCTCACGCAGATCGGGCTCGCGCTCACCGGAGCACGGCCATGGCGTGCGGACGAGCTCGGCGACCAGCGGGCACCGGTGTTGCCGCTGGCGCTCGTCGGCTGACACTCGTCCGCTGACGGGTCGCGCTGACACTCGTCCGCTGACGGCCGCGCTGACCGGACGGGCCCGCTCGTCAGTCCGCCGCGGCGAAGTTCCGGAGGACCTCGCGGTCGTCGTCCGACCGTGACGCCCAGACCAGCTCGCTGCGGTGTGCGCTGCCCTCGAGCGGCAGGAGCACCACGGTGTCCGGGGCCGCGAGCGCCGCACTCTCCGGCAGCACCGTCACCCCGAGCCCGACGCCGACCAGGTGCAGCACGGTCGCCCACGTCGTCGCCTCCTGCACGATGACCGGCCGTCGACCGCCGGAGACCACGGGTGCGGTGTTCCGTTCGGTGGCGAGCGCGCCGGCTTCCGCGGGGAAGAACACGAACGGGTCGTCGAGCAGCTCCGGGCCGCGCACCGATGCGCGGCCGGCGAACCGGTGCTCCCGCGGCACGGCGACGACGAAGGGCTCGCTGCGGAACCGGACGAACCGCACCCCCTCGGCCGCGTCCGGGTCCCGGACCACCGCCAGGTCGAGCTCCCCGCGCTGCACGGCCGCGACGAGCCGGGAGGAGAACCCCTCCGTCAGTTCCACGCGGACCAACGGGTAACGCTGCCGGAACCGCTGCACCAACTCGATCGGGCCGAGCGGCAGCGCCGAGACGACGAACCCGACGTCGAGCCGCCCGGCCTCACCGCGCCCGGTCCGGATGGTCTCGTCGAGGTCCCGGCGGGTCTGGGCGAGCAGCGACCGGGCTCGTCCCTGCAGCACCCGACCGGCCGGGGTGAGCGCCACACTCCGGGAGGTCCGGGCGAACAGGTCGACACCGAGAGCGACCTCGATGCGCCGGATCAGCTGCGACAGGGCGGGTTGGGCGATGCCGAGCCCCGCCGCCGCCCGTCCGAAGTGCAACTCGTCGGCGAGCGCCAGGAACGCCCGGAGTTGGCGGAGGTCGACCTCGGGAGCACGATCCATTCGCCGAGCCTATCGATCAGACCGAACGAGTATTGGACTTGACTC
Source organism: Curtobacterium sp. MCPF17_001 (assembly GCF_003234615.1). Lineage (NCBI taxonomy): Bacteria > Bacillati > Actinomycetota > Actinomycetes > Micrococcales > Microbacteriaceae > Curtobacterium > Curtobacterium sp. MCPF17_001. Next base: position 27,555 of record NZ_QKSL01000010.1, on the reverse strand, counting down.
CATCGGTTCCGCAGGATGGAGACATGCCCGACACCACCACCGAGATCGTCATCGACGACATGTCCTCCGCTGCCGACGCCGCCGCGTTCCAGTCGCTGAACGAGCGGTGGATCACGGCGTTCTTCACGCTGGAGGACGAGGACCGCCGGCTCCTCGGCGACCCCGTGCAGCACATCGTGGACGCCGGTGGCGTGGTCCTCGTCGCCCGCCTCGGGAGTGAGGTCGTCGGCTGCGTCGGACTCGCCCCGCACGGCGCTGGAGCCACCCCGCACGACACGGACGAGTTCGAGCTCGTCAAGATGGCCGTCGACCCCGACCACCAGGGACACGGCACCGGCCGCCGTCTCATCCGCGCGGCGATCGACCGGGCGCGTGACCTCGGCGCCCGCCGGGTGCTGCTCGAGACGAACAGCGCGCTCACGAGCGCGATCCACCTGTACGAGACGACCGGGTTCCGGCACCTCGGAGCTGACGAGCACCCGCCCAGCCCCTACGTCCGCGCCGACGTGGCGATGGCACTCGACCTCTGACCCGGGGCAGGCCGGGAGGCCCGGGACCGCACAGCCGGTCGGCGCGAGCCGGACCACGCAGCGGTTGACGGGCCTCCCGGCCGGTCCGCGTACCGTCCGCCGCATGCCCCGCGACCAGTACGAGTACAGCGACCCGACCACCCGGTACCCGAACACCAGCCCCGAGCCGCAGCAGCAGCCCGAACCGGGCCTGGAGTCGCGGATGGACCCGAAGCCGGACCACGGCGAGGACTCGTACCGCGGGACCGGACGACTCGCCGGGCGTCGTGCGCTGATCACCGGCGCGGACTCCGGCATCGGCGCAGCGGTCGCGATCGCGTACGCGCGAGAAGGTGCCGACATCGCCCTGGCGTACCTGCCGGACGAGGAAGAGGACGCGCAGCGGATCGTCGCCCTGATCGAGGCGGCCGGACGGAAGGCCCTCACCATCCCGGGCGACCTGACCGCGAAGAACTACCCTGCCGCCCTCGTCGAACGGGCCGTCGCCGAACTCGGCGGACTCGACGCGATCGTCACCTGCGCCGGCAAGCAGCACTGGCGAGCCGAGGTCACCGACATCCGCGACGACCAGCTCGTCGACACCTTCACCGTCAACGTCCTGTCGCTCTTCCGGCTCGTCCAGGCAGCGCTGCCGCACCTGGAGCCCGGGTCGACGATCATCACCACCGCCTCGATGGAGGCGTACCAGCCGGCTCCCGACCGGCTCGACTACGCCGCGTCGAAGGCCGCCGTCAACAACTTCTCGAAGGGTCTCGCGCAGCAGCTCATCCCCCGGGGCATCCGCGTCAACGTCGTCGCTCCCGGGCCCACCTGGTCGGTGCTGCAGGTGTCCGCCGGGGTCGACCCGGAGACCCTGCCGGACTTCGGGTCGAGCGAGTCGCCGATGGGTCGCCCGGGGCAGCCCGCCGAGCTGGCACCGGCGTACGTGTTCCTGGCGTCGCACGAGTCGAGCTTCGTCGCCGGCGAGACCCTCAACGTGAACGGCGGCATGGTCACACCCTGACCGCTCGCCGCCGTGTCCTGAGGCGCTCTCGTTGCTACGCTCACGGCATGGCGACGCACGAGGTCCAGGCCGTCCGCGAGCAGGGCATGTGGCAGGTGTTCATCGACGGGTTCCCCGTGACCGAGGTCCGCCGGTGGCCGTCGGTCGCCTTCGTGGCCCGGGAGTGGATCTCGCTCACCGACCAGATCCCGTCGCGTGAGGTGGACCTGCACGTGACGGTCATCGGTCGCAACCACTTCGCGCCCGTCGCCTGACGGGAGCGAGTCTGACCGGAGCGGGTCTGACCCGAGTGGTCAGTCCGCAGCCGCTACGAGCTGCTGGGCGCGCTGGTACGACACGTCGAGCAGCGGACCGATCTCCCGAACGGTCAATCCGGCATCGTGGAGCTCCTTCGCTGCCGCAGCGGTCTCGTCAGCGGCCGCTCGGCGTGCGCGGTCGGCCTCGTCCCGGAGTTCGACAGCACGGTCGAGGTGCGCGCGCACCGAGTCCGGAAGGACGAACTCGACCTGGACCCGGAAGGCCTCGGCCGGGCGGTCGTGCATGTTCGCCAACCAGTCGCGGGCCATCGGTTCGACCTCGCGCTGCCGTCGCGCTTGCGTCCGGAGCTCGCCGTCGATCCAGACGAGCCAGTAGCGCCCGTCCCGCTGTGCGCGCACGTTGTGCGTCGTCGTCATGATCCGTCCTTCCCGTCATCGCAGCTGCGGATGATCGATCGTGCGAGCATCTCCCGGATCTCCCGGTGCCGGGGGATCTCGATGCGCTCCCTGCCGAAGAGGAAGACGTCGTGCCTCCCGCCGTGCCGGAGGAGCACGAAGGGAACGCCACGCCGTGCCGCTCGTTGACGGAGCAGGCGAACGAGGTCCGCGCGCTTCACGGTACCTGTCCAACACGGATTGGACAAGAATGTCTAGCAGCGTTGGACGCCCCGTTGCCCTGTTGTCTGGTCTGCACGCAGCCACGATCGCTCGCCGCCGTGAGGCGGCAGGAGTGATCCGCAGTTCCTGTGGACGGACCACCGCGACACCCCGCCTGGGGAGGACAGCCGGCAGTGGTTCCCGCAGCTCGTCAGGCGACGTGCCAGACGACAGCCTCCTGCGCACTCGACGGGTACGCGGCAGCGATGCGGAACACCGCCTCGCGGAGGGTCTCCGGCGAGCACGCCAGGTTGATCCGGGCGAAGCCCTTGCCCTCGGTCCCGAACGGCAGCCCGGAGTTCAGCGCCACGAACGCGTGCTCGCGCAGCTGCACGGCCGGGTCGTCGCCGAGGCCGAGACCGCGGAAGTCCAGCCACGCCAGGTACCCCGCCCGGGGCCGGGCGTAGACCACGCCGGGGAGGTGCTCGGCCAGGAGCTTCGCCAGCAGACGGTCGTTCGCGACGATGCGGTCGACGACGTCGTCGAGCCACCCGACGGCCAGGGTGAACGCGGCCAGGTTGGCGTGCAGCCCGAGGATGCTCGTGCGGCAGGCGACCTCTTCCCACAGGGTGTCGAGGAGCGCCGCCGTCCGTGCGTCCCCGGCGACGATGACCGAGCACTTCACGCCGGCCAGGTTCCAGCCCTTGCTCGCGCTCGTCACGCACACGCTCCGCGCACCGAGTGGTTCGGCGATCATCCCGAACGGCGTGAACTGCACGCCGGGGTGCGTCAGCGGAGCGTGGATCTCGTCGCTGATGACGAGGACGTCGTACTCGGCCGCCAGACGAGCCAGCGCCTCGAGGTCTGCCCGGTCGTGGACGAGACCGATCGGGTTGTGCGGGTTGCAGAGCAGGAACACGCGGACGCCGCCCGCGAACGCCCGCTCCAGGCTGTCCAGGTCCAGCCGGTAGACGCCCCACTGCTCACGGAGCGGGACCTCTTCCACCTGACATCGGGCCTCTTCCACGAGCTCGAAGAACGGCGGGTACACCGGCGGCGTGATCGCGACCCGTCCGCCGTCGGGCAGCGCGAGCCGGAGCGTCTCGACGATCCCCACGCTGACGTCCGTCGCCAGGTACACGCGGCCGGGGTCGACGTCCCACCCCCACCGGTCGCGGGCGAAGCCGGCGAACGCGGGTGCGAGCGGCCCGGGACCGTCGAGGTAGCCGAGGTCCGACTGCTGCACCCGTTCGACGAGGGCCTGCCGGATCTCCGGCGCGACCTCGTGGTCCATCTCGGCGACGAACAGGGGCAGCACGTCAGGCGCGTACCGCGTCCACTTGATGCTCGTGCGGACCCCGCGGAGCGTGCCGACCGGGTCCTGTTCGTCGCTGGTCATGCGTCCCAGCATGCTCCTGACGGGAGGCCCGGTGCGAGTCCGGACGTCATCCGACGTCGTCTGCCGCTCGGCGAGCGCACCCGGGCGCACCCGGGCGCACCCGGATTCGCGCTGAGCGACAGTCCTCGGCCTGCGGTGCGCGAGGGCTGTCGCCCAGCGCGAACCCTGACGGCAGCGCTTGGCTACTGTCGGCTCCATGACCACCAGCACCGCCGAGAAGGCGACGACCCTCAAGTCCCTGCACGAGGCGCCGGAGATCCTCCGCGTCGTGAACGTCTGGGACGCGATCAGCGCCAAGACCGTCGCCGCGTTCCCGGAGACCCGCGCGATCGCGACCGCCGGGCACTCGATCGCCGCGATGTACGGCTACGAGGACGGCGGCATGTCGCTGGACCTCGCCCTCGCCGGCGCGAAGACCGTCGTCGACGCGGTGGACCTGCCGGTCAGCGCGGACCTCGACGACGGCTACGAGGACCCGGCCGAGACCATCCGTCGTGCGATCGGCATCGGCGTCGTCGGTGCCAACGTCGAGGACCGCCTGCGTCCGTTCGACGAGTCCGTCGCCCGGGTGGCCGCGATCATGCGCGCAGCCGAGCAGGAGGGCATCGACTTCCAGCTGAACGCCCGGACCGACGCGATCGCCCGTGGCGGCGACCGTCCGATCCAGGAGAGCATCGCGGACGCCATCGCCCGTGGGAAGGCCTTCCTCGACGCCGGAGCCCCGCTCGTGTTCGTCCCCGGTGCCGTCCAGCGTGAGGTCGTCGAGCAGCTGGTCGAGGGCCTGGGCCGCGGCAAGCTCAGCGTCATCGGGCTGCCGGGTGCCCTGCCCGCCGCCGAGTACCAGGCGCTGGGCGTCGCCCGCATCTCCTACGGTCCGTTGACGCAGCGCGTCGCCCTGCGGGCGCTCCGTGACCTCACGGCCGACCTGTACGCCGGCGGCGTGATCCCCGAGGACACCCCGACGCTCAACTGAGCCGTCGACGGACGGGAGGCCCGTGGCGGTGTCGCCACGGGCCTCCCGTCCGTCGGGCGGTCGCCATCGCGACCGCGGGTCGCGACCTACCCGAGCGCCGGGTACAGCGTCGGCGAGGTGCGGGCGTGCGTCGCCTGCTCGAAGCCGTAGCCGAGCCCGATGACGGTCCCCTCGTCGTACGAGCGGCCGAGGAACTCCAGGTTGACGCCGGCGCCGGTGATCGTGGCGTCCGCTGCGGTCGCCTGCCCCATCGGGACCGTGACGGCCGGCATGCCGGTGTTCGGGCTGAGGCGCATGTTCGTGCCCTGCGTGCCGTACGGGGTGCCGGACGGGTAGACGAGCGCGTCGAGGTCCTGCGCGTCCATCATCCCGGTGACCACCTGCTTGCCGGTGGCGATCTGCGTGGTGTGCGAACCGTTCGGGCCCGCCCATGCCTGGTACTGCGCGTCGATGATCGCGTCACGCTGCTGGTAGGTGCTCTTCCGGCTCGGCACGTACTCCCCCGAAGCGAGGATGCCCTGCAGCGACCGTGCGGTGACGTCCGGGTCCAGGTGCTTCGCGACGTACTGGTCCAGGTCGTGCTTGAACTCGTTCGTGCTGCCGCTGCCCTCGCTGAGCACCCGGTTGAACTCCGGCGTCGCGGTGATCGGGACGACGGTGGCGCCCTGGGCCTCGAGGGTCGCCTGCGCCTGGGCGAAGAGCCGTGCGGTGGTGCGGTTCGTCCCGACCATCGAGGTCACGTACCCGATGCGCTTGCCCCGCAGCGCGGTCGGGTCGAGGAACTGCGTGTACGAGGTCGGGACCTTGCCGGTCTGGCCTTCGGTGACCGGGTCGGCTGCGTCGACCCCGGTGACGGCGTCCAGTGCGACGGCCGCGTCGGTCACCGAGCGGGCGAGGGGCCCGCCGGTGTCCTGCGACAGTGCGAGCGGGATGATGCCGTCGCGGCTCGTCAGGCCGACGGTCGGCCGGATGCCGACGAGCTGGTTGTACGACGAGGGGATGCGGATCGAGCCGCCGGTGTCGGTGCCGAACCCGATGCCTGCCAGGTTGGCGGAGACGGCCGCACCGGTGCCACCGCTCGAGCCGCCCGCGGTCTGGCTCGTCACGTAGGGGCTGGCGACGAGGAGCGAGGACCCGGCCGGCTGGTTCGAGGAGAACTCGGAGACGAAGCCGTACGCGAACTCGTCGAGGCTGGCCTTGGCGAGGACGACTGCTCCGGCGTTCCGGAGGCCCGTGACCATCGCCGCGTCGGTGTCGGTCTGGTTGTCGTCCCAGCAGCCGCAGCCGCCCGTGGTCGGCATGTCCTTCGTGTCGTAGTTGTCCTTCAGTGCGATCGGCACGCCGAGCAGCATGCTCGTCATGCCGTGTGCCGCTCGTTCGGCGTCGGCGGCCTTCGCGGCGGCGAGTGCTCCGGCGTTGGTCGTGACGATGGAGTTGAGCGGTCGTCCGCCCGTTCCCGTGTCCGTGGTGGTCCGGTCGTAGGCGGCGATGCGGTCCAGGTAGTCCTGGGTGATCTCGGCCGAGGTCGTGACCCCGGCGTTCATCGCGGCCTGCATGTCGAGCGTCGAGGCCTCGACGAGCTGGAAGGGCCCGTCGTCGTAGATCATCCGCTGGGACAGGCCGGCGACGTCCGCCAGCGTGATCGTGCCGTTGCCGTCCGCGTCGGCGGCCGAGACCGTCGACCAGTCCGGGTCGGTGCTGGTCGTGCCGAGGTGGTCGGACAGGACGGTGAGGTCGGCCTGCGTGACCTGGTCGTCGCCGGTGAGGTCGAGCGCCGTGTAGTACGGCGCGAGCATGGCGGCGGGGCTCGCGTCGACCGCGGCCGGTGCCGCGTTCGCGACGAGGGACGGGGTCGCGACGACGGCGGTGCCGACGAGGGCCAGGAGCGCGGCTCCGGCGACGGTGGTGCGGCGACGGCGGGTCGTCACGGGGGTTCCTCCGGGAGTTCGGGATGTCGTGGTGTCGTCTGCCAGGTCACGGCGACGGGGCGTGGCGGTCATCGGGCGTCCTCCGTCGATGCGGGGCGACGCGCGCGACGGCGGGCGAGGACGAGGCCGGCACCCGCGAGCAGCAGGGCTGCGCTCGCGGCGATCCAGGGTGCGAGGTCGGCGCCGGTGAACGCGAGCGAGCCGCCGACGGGCCTGCCGGAGGTGCTGCCCACCGGGTCCGTGCCCGTCCCGGCGTCGGTGCCGGTGCCGGTGCCGTCGGTCCCGCCCGCGTTCGGGGTCGCGCTCGGCGTCGCCGTGGGAACGCCGGTGGGGGTGGCGGTCGGCGTCGGTGTCGGCGTCGGCGTCGGCGTCGGCGCTGCGGCGATCGTGACGGTCGTCGATGCCGGGTCGGTCAGCGTGATGGTGCTGCCGTCGGACGCGACCACGGTGACGCGCGTCACGGCGAGGTCGACGGTGGCGGGGCTCGTCGCGGTCAGCTCGACCGAGGCGGCGAGGTCGCCGGAGATCGCCGGGGAGGTCCCGAGCCGGGTGTGCAGCAGCGAGATCGTGTCGCCGTCCTGCTCGACGGAGTCGAAGCCGCCGTCCGGGCCGGTCACGCTGCCGTCGACGACCTCGAGCGAGTCCGCGTCGGCGGCGAGATCGATCTGGTACGCGAAGACGTCGGTCGTCGCGGGCAGGGTGAGGTCGACCTCGAGGGTGTCGCCGACCGTCACCGACGCCGGCGCGGTGATCGTGGCCGTCGTGGCGACCGGGGCGGCCGACGCCGGGGAAGCGGCGAGGACGGCGAGGCCGAGGCCGCCGACGGCGATGACGGCCGTCCGGAGCGTGGCGGTTCGGGGCGTCGCGGTTCGGGGCGTCGTGGTTCGGGAGCGGAGCCGAGTGCGGTGCTGCATCCGTGCGGGTCCTTCGTCAGGGTTCGGGCTGAACGCTTGCTCAGTGCTCGAACCGTAACGACGGGGTGTTTCGCGCTCAGGCCCGACCGGTTTCCCGCGTGTTACGCCTTCCGCCCGGGCCGCCGGGGCCGCTAGCGTGCGGTCATGGCCCTCGACCTCGACGCACTGCTCGCTCCGCCGACGCCGACCGCGGCCCGGGCGCTGGACGTCGTCCGCGCCTGGTCGTCGCCGGCTCTCGTGCACCACTGCCTGCGGTCCTGGGCGTGGGCGACGCTCCTGGCGCCGACGATCGAGCTCGCCCCGGACCCCGAGCTGCTCTTCGTCGCGACGATGCTCCACGACCTCGGTGTCACCCCGCACTTCGACGCCGCGCAGGTCCCCTTCGAGGTCGCTGGCGGCGCCGTGGGCAGTGTCTTCGCGATCGGCGCCGGCTGGCCCGCCGCACGCGCGCGGCGCGTCGGGGAGATCGTCGAGCGGCACATGTGGCCCTCGGTCGACCCGGACCTCGACGCCGAGGGGCACCTGCTCGAGGTCGCGACCTCGCTCGACGTCTCCGGCGTCGGCATGGAGCGCTGGGACCATGACGACCTCCGGATCGTGACCGCAGCCCTCCCCCGCCTCGGCTTCTCCGACGACTTCCACGGGCTCGTGCACGACCAAGCGGGTCGGAAGCCCGAGTCGGCAGCTGCCCGGCTGGACCACTCCGGGAACGTGCTGGCCGGTGGCCAGCGGTGGGCGAGCCTCCTGGCCGGTTGAGGCGCAACGGTGTGCCGGGCGGTCCGGTGACGGGCGGGCGGACTTGACAAGCCCTGCTCTCGTGCGTAGAGTGTCTTCCTGGTGCATTGCAGCGAACCCATCTGACTCGCGCACACCGACCGTCTCGAACCGATCCCCCTGGGTCGCATTCCAGCGAGACCACCGCTCCCCGACTGGCGAGCACTTGCACGTCGAATGCCGACGTGCGCGTCCGCGCTCCTGCGGCCGACGAGACCATCGAGTCCGTCCGGCCCCGCGCGACGCCGAACGACTGAAGAAAGACAGCACCATGACCACGAACGAACGCACCATCATCACCGGGACCGCCATCGCGGCTCCCACCGTCTCCCCCGACCGCATCGCCGAGTTCCCCGTCCGCGAGGACCGCTCGCAGCGCGAGTTCCTCGTGCGCATGCCGGCCGACGACCTCGGGCTGTTCCTCACGCCCGGCGTCCGCGTCGCCGTCGACGGCGAAGCGGGCTGGGTCGTCCCGGGCCGCTCCTGGCGCGGCGAGGCCAGCCGGACCATCCTGCAGGCGCGCGCCGTGCAGGCGCCGGAACTGGCCCTGGCCGCCTGACACCCGCACACACCGGAACGCCGTCCCTTCGGGGGCGGCGTTCAGTCGTTCCGGGCGAAGGCCCCGGCCCCGGCTCTGGCCCTGGCCCTGGCCCTGACCGGGACCCCGGTTGCGCCCTACCTCGCCTGGTCGCCCTCGGCCGCGCCGACGAACCGTCGGCCACCGTCCGCGTTCACCGGCTGCTGCCCGCCGCACTGGTCCGCGGCGTCCCGCAGCCGACGGATGAACCTCGGGTCCTCCGGTTCGAGTTCGTCGTCCGGTGCCTGACGCACCACGATCTCGCTCGACGGTCCGACGAGCATCGTCGTCCGCTCGACCGCCCCGTCCTCGCCGACCGTCGGCACCGCGATCGTGTCCGTGCGGGTGTTCGCCCCGAGCACCGCCGCGTAGTCCGCGACCGCGTCCGCGATCAGGTCCCCCGTCAGGATGTCCGTGCCGTCGTAGTGGATGTACTTCACGATGTGACCTCCCTCGTGCCGACGGTAGGCACCGGGGTGCAGCAGGAAGCACAGGATCGGGCGGGAGGCGCGGGCGATGGACAACTGGCGGCCCTCGTCGGTCTCGTTTCCGGCCCCGTATCGTCGGTAGTCGGTCGTTCGGTCGCCGATCGGCGGTCATCGCTCGGCGGTCGTCGATCAGCGAGGAGGGTCCCGTGCAGTCCGAGCGCACAGCGCGCCTGGTGCGGCTCGCTCGTGCGGACATCGGCATGAGCCTGGACGCGTTGGCTCGTGCGGTCCGCCTGTCCGCATCGACGCTCGCGGCGTACGAAGCCGGCACCGCAGTACCCGATCCGCAGACGCTCGGGATGGTCGCCGCTGCGACGGAGATGCGGCCGAGCATCCCGCTCGCCGTCCATTCGGACGACATCCGAGTCGAGGCAACGCGTCACCGTCTGCGGGACGTGCGAGTGTTCGGGTCTGTCGTCCGCGGAGCGGACACCGCCGGGAGCGATATCGACCTCCTCGTCAGGACCGAGCCCGGCGCGGACCTGTTCGACCTGGCCGGCTTCGTCGTCGCAGTCGAGGCGGTCACCGGATTCCCGGTCGACGTACTGACAGAGGACCAGCTCGACGACGAGCACTTCGCGCATGTGCGGGACGACGCAGTGCCGTTGTGAAGAACGAGTCCGTCTTCCCTCAGAGCACGTCGCCCGTGGGGTAGAGCACCCACGGGCCGCAACCGGTCTCGGGGCAGTGCTCGTCCATCACCCGCTTCACCACGTCGTAGTCCGCGGGAGCACGCCGGTACATCAGCGCGACGAGGTCCACTTCGGTCCCCACGCGACCGTCCGGCCAGCGCGCGTCGTAGTGGATCGCACGCCTCGGCCGACGGAGCCATCGTGATGGCCGGATCTCCGCGACGGCGCGGAAGACCGTCGGGAGCTCCTCCGACAGCGGAATCCGTCCGCCTGCTGCTCCGTCATCCCCCATGCCCGCGATCTTAGGACGGAGATGCGGACCAGCCGACTCAGTTGTTGAAGCGGAACTCCACCACGTCGCCGTCCTGCATGACGTACTCCTTGCCCTCGATGCGGGCCTTGCCCTGCGAGCGGGCCTCGGCGATGGAGCCGGTGGCGATGAGGTCGTCGAACGAGATGACCTCGGCCTTGATGAAGCCCTTCTCGAAGTCCGTGTGGATGACGCCGGCAGCCTGGGGAGCCTTCCACCCCTTGCCGATCGTCCACGCACGGGCTTCCTTCGGCCCCGCCGTCAGGTAGGTCTGCAGTCCGAGGGTCTCGAACCCGATGCGGGCGAGCTGGTCGAGGCCTGACTCGGTCTGACCGGTCGACTCGAGGAGCTCCTTGGCGTCCTCGGGGTCGAGGTCGATGAGTTCGGACTCGACCTGGGCGTCGAGGAACACGGCGTGCGCGGGAGCGACGAGCGCGGACAGCTCGGCCTTCCGCGACTCGTCCGTCAGGATCGCCTCGTCGACGTTGAAGACGAAGATGAACGGCTTGGCGCTGAGGAGCCCGAGCTCCTTGATCGGCTCGAGGTCGACCTTGGTCGCCGAGAGCAGGACGCCCTTTTCGAGCTCGGCCTTCGCGGCGTTCGCCGCCTCGAGGACGGCGGGCTCGGCCTGCTTCAGCTTGAGCATCTTCTCGTACCGCGGGAGCGCCTTGTCGATGGTCTCCATGTCGGCGAGGATCAGCTCGGTGTTGATGACCTCGAGGTCGTCCGCCGGCGAGACCTTGTTCGCCACGTGCACGACGTCGTCGTCGGTGAAGCCGCGGACGACCTGCGCGATGGCGTCGGCTTCGCGGATGTTGGCGAGGAACTTGTTGCCGAGCCCCTCCCCCTCGCTCGCACCCTTGACGATGCCGGCGATGTCGACGAAGGACACCGGCGCGGGCACGGTCTTCTCGGAGTGGAACAGCTCGGCGAGCTGGTCGAGACGCGGGTCGGGCAGGTTCACCACGCCGACGTTCGGCTCGATGGTGGCGAACGGGTAGTTGGCCGCGAGCACCTGGTTCTTGGTCAGGGCGTTGAACAGGGTCGACTTGCCGACGTTCGGGAGACCGACGATTCCGATGGTGAGAGCCACGGGAGCACAGCCTACCGGCGGCAGCCTGTCGGGGCCGACCCGAGCCTCCCGTCCGTCTCCCTCGTCACCGCACGCACGGCGTGCTCGACCACGGCCAGGGCCTCGGCCTGGAGGCGCTGCGACGCCTTCCAGTCGCCGGGCACCTCGAGTCGGTGGTCGGCTCGGTCGACGGTCTGGAGGCGCGCCCGCGTCCCGCGCACCAGTTCCGGCCGCCAGACGGGATCCGCCGAACCGCCGAGTGCGGTGTGCGCGTCGTCGGCTGCGGCGAGCGCGGCCCGCACCGCTTCGTGGGTGAGGACCGGCGTCAGCCAGACGCCGGGGACGCTCGCATCGATCGCCCAGGGCAGGGCGGCGCAGCCGAACGACTTGGCGACGACGAGGTCCGGCCGTCGTCCGGCGAGCGCGGTCGTCAGCGCCTGCTGCACGAAACGGACCGGGTCGGCCTCGGCGACGTCGTCGACGACCCATCGGGGCGCGACGACCTCGCAGCCGGCTTGCCGGGCGATGGCGTCCGTCCACCAGAGCAGCGGCGCCTGCTGGCCGTACCCGGCGCCCGCGAGGACCAGGACGAGCGGGGTGCGCCGCAGCGGGTTCTCCATGTCTCGAGGGTAGGAGCGGGCACGCCCCCTCGACGCACCACGCCGCGTCCGGTTCCGGTGATGTCGGTTCTCCGTGCAACGATCGAAGGCGTGCTGAACTTCACCGCCATCGACTTCGAGACCGCGAACAACTCGCCTGCCAGCGCGTGTTCGGTCGGACTCGTGAAGGTGCGTGGCGGTCGGGTCGTCGATCGGGCCTCGTGGTTCATCCGTCCGCCGGCCGGGCACGACGACTTCCTCGAGTGGAACACGCGCATCCACGGGATCGTCGAGTCGGACGTCGTGCACGCGAAGTCGTGGGAGCAGCAGTACCCGGACCTGGTGGCGTTCGCCGAGGGGGACGTGCTGGTCGCGCACAACGCCCGTTTCGACATGGGCGTCATCGCCGGCGGGTGTGCGGCGACGGGGATCGAACTGGCCGAGCACCACTCGATGTGCTCGCTGCAGGTCGCCCGCAAGACCTACACCCTCGACTCGTACCGTCTGCCGATGGCGGCGATGGCCGCCGGGTTCTCGGGCTTCCAGCACCACGACGCCGCCGCCGACGCCGAAGCCTGCGCCGCGATCGTCGTGCACGCTGCCGGTCACCACGGGGTGCCGACGGTCGAGGCCCTCGGCGCCGTCACCCGGGTGACGATCAACCCGGTGCGCGCCCGAGTCGAGAAGCCGAAGTCCGCAGTGCAGCCCCGGCTGTCCCGCCGTCCGATGGTCTTCTCCGACTGACGCGGTCCAGCCGGCCGGTCCTGGCAACGCCGGCCGGTCCTGGCCACGCCACGCCCGGTGGTATTGTCACGACAATCTGCCCGGCGCTGGTGCTCGGGCCCGTTCTCCCCTGCGAAGGACCGCGATGACCAACGATGGCCAGCTGCCGTCCGACCTGTTCATGGACCTGGACCGGTCGGGTCCGATGCCCCTGTACCACCAGGTCGCCTCACGTATCGAGGAGTCGATCCGCTCCGGTGCGATGCCGCCCGGCGCTCGTCTCGAGAACGAGATCGCCCTCGGCGAGCGCCTCGGCCTGTCCCGCCCGACCATCCGACGCGCGATCCAGGACCTCGTCGACAAGGGGCTGCTCGTCCGCCGACGTGGCATCGGCACGCAGGTCGTGCACGGACCGGTCACCCGCAAGGTCGAGCTGACCAGCCTGTACGACGACCTGACGCAGGGGTCGCAGCAGCCGACGACAAAGCTCCTCGACCGCAGCGACGTCCCGGCGACCCAGGCCGTGGCCGAGGCCCTCGGCGTCGAGGTCGGGGCCAGCGTCGTGCACGTCCTCCGCGTCCGGTTCGCCGAGGACGTGCCGATGGCGGTGCTCGAGAACTACCTGCCGCCCGAGTTCGCGGACATCACCGATGAGGACCTCCGCGCCCACGGGCTCTACCAGCTGCTGCGGTCCCGCGGGGTGACGATGCGGGTCGCGAAGCAGCGGATCGGTGCCCGTGCGGCGACCGACGACGAGGCGGGTCTGCTCGAGATCGAGGACGGCGACCCCGTGCTGACCATGAGCCGGACGGCGTACGACGCCTCGGGTCGAGCGGTCGAGTACGGCGTGCACTGCTACCGGCCGGACCGGTACTCGTTCGAGGTCACGCTCGTCGACAAGTAGGGCCTGACAGGCAGGTCAGCTCGCGCTGGGGACCCCGAGTTCGCCGGTCAGGTACTGGGCACGACCGAAGCCGAACGACCAGTCCTGGGGACCGTTCTCGACGTAGCCGATGAAGACGTCCTCGGAGGCGACGCCCACCCCGGCGAGCGCGTCGTGGATCGCGGCGTAGAGCGCCTGCTTCGCGTCGTCGGACCGCCCCCGCTGGGTGAAGACCTGGATCATGACGACGCCCTCGGTGCGTTCGAAGCCGAGGCCGGCGTCCTGCGCGATGATCTGCGTCGCCGGGTGTTCGGTGATGACCTGGAAGCGGTCTCGCTCCGGGATCCCGTAGACGTCGACGATCGCCTGGTGGGTGGCGTCGGCGATCGCGCGGACGGCTTCCGGGGTGCGACCGGTGGCGAGGTCGAATCGGACGAGCGGCATGGTGCCTCCTGCTGGTGGTGACTTTGTCAGGACATACTATCGCCCCAGCTGCTGTGGCGGCGACCAGCGGGCGTCGTGCGTCACCCCATGACGGACGGGAGGCGCGTCACCAGCTGGTGACGCGCCTCCCGTCCGGATCGTGGTCGGTGGACCCGCCGGGATCAGAACACCGGTGTCGGCGCGTCCGCGGTGAGCAGTCCGTCGACACGTGCCACGTCGTGCCAGGCCCCGTCGGCGAGCGAGGCCTCCGCCGCTTCCACGATCGACGCTGCTGCCAGCCCGTCCGCCACCGACGGCGCGAGTTGGCGGCCGCTCCGGACGCTCGCCAGGAACTGCGCCGCTTCGATCGTCTTGAGGTCGTCGTACCCCATCGCGGTCCCGGCGCCCGGTTGGAAGCGGGCGAACTCGCCGTCCCCGGGCGCGACGTACACGGTCGTGTAGCCGTGGGTCTCCTGCCCGTCGAGGCAGACCTGCAGTTCGTTCATCCGCTGGAAGTCCCAGCGGATCGACCCGGCGGTGCCGTAGACCTCGATCGTGTACTCGGCGTGCGGACCGCGCATCACCCGGCTGGAGTCCATCGTCCCGACCGCACCGTCGTCGAAGCGGAAGAGCAGGGCGGCGTAGTCCTCGTTCTCGACCGGCCTGCGGTCACCCGTCGCGGCGGCGCTGCGGTCGACGATCCCAGCGCCGGGCAGCGGCCGCTCCGTGATGAACGTCTCGGCGAGTGCGGTGACGCTCGCGATCCGGCCGACGAGGTACTGCGCCAGGTCCAGGCCGTGCGACAGCAGGTCACCGAGCACGCCGGACCCCGCTCGGTCGCGCTCGAAGCGCCAGGTCAGCGGAGCCGCCGGGTCGGACGAGTAGCCGGCGAGCAGGGAGCCGCGGACGTTCGTGATCCGGCCGAGCCTCCCGCTGCGGACGAGCTCACGCGCCCGCTCGACCGCGGGTGCGTGCCGGTAGTTGAACCCCACGCTCGTGACCACCCCCGCCCGTTGGACGGCGTCGTGGATGTCACGGGAGTCGCTGGCGTACCGGCCCATCGGCTTCTCGATCCAGAACGGCTTGCCCGCCTGGGCCGCCGCGACCGCCATCTCGCGGTGCAGGAAGTTCGGGGAGCAGATCGAGACGACGTCGACCTCCGGGTCCGTGAGGACCTCGTGCCAGTCGGCGACGGCCCGCTCGTAGCCGAGCCGCTCCGTGGCCTGCTCCCGCGCCGCAGGCACCGGGTCGGCCGCGACCACCAGGCGCGGGCGGACTCCGAGTTCCGGGAAGTGGTCCGGCAGCGCTCGGTAGGCGCGGGAGTGCAGGCGTCCCATCCACCCCGCCGAGATGAGCCCCACCCCGACCATGTCCATCGTCGACGACCTAGGCGGCCGGGACGATGATGTCGCGCACGAGGGCGTCGAGTTGCGCATCGGCATCGAGGAACTGGCGGAGCGTCGTGACGGTCGCGCCGAACCGGTCGAACTCGTCGATGGTCATGCCGTCGACGTCGTGACCACGGGCGAACTCCGGCGTCGCACGGCGGAGGGCCTCGACGACGTGTGCCGGTACCTCGTCGTCGATCGCGTCCGGACGGAACGGGAACGCGTTGTCGTTGATGTCCTTCGTCCACTGGAACGGCGGCGAAACGACGAGGTCACCGCCCTGGAACTCGGACCACTGCAGTGCGTTCCGGAAGGCCGCGACGAGGACCCGGGATCGGAAGCCGCGCTCCTGGAACACCCGGTACGCGTTCTTCACCGCGGCGACCCCGGCCCACTCGAGGTACCCCGGGTCGATCATCACGTGGTCGCGCTTGACGACGGTCTTCAGCCAGTCGTCGAACCGACCGGCCATCAGGGTGACGACGTGCCCGAACTCCTGCTCGGGCAGACCGTCGGCCGCCCGGCGGTCCAACGCCCGCTCGATCGCGTCGCCGACCGCGACGACCTGCGCCACCGTGAACGACACGGTCGCGTTGATCGAGACACCCCGGTACGCCGCTTCCTCGATGGCCGCGATGCCGACCTTCGTCGCCGGGATCTTCACGATGATGTTCGGCGCGAGGCCGGAGAAGCGCACGGCCTGCTCGACGAGGGCGTCCCGGTCGCGGTGCAGGCGCGGGTCGGTCTGCATGCTGAGCCGGCCGTTGCGACCGCCCGATGCCTCGAACGCCGGCAGCAGCTGCGCGGCAGCGTTGACCGAGAGCTCCTCGACCGCCATCCACCCGAGTGCGGTCTCCCCCGCGGTCGGGTGTTCCTCGGCGAGCTGTCGGATGCGCGGGACCCAGACCTCCGGGTCCTGCCGGATGCACGTGTAGGCGATGACCGGGTTGCAGGTCGCCCCGACCGCTCCGTACTCGGAGATCGCGGTCGCGAGTTCGTGCGGGTCGGCGGAGTCGTTCCACAGCGCGGTGGGCGTCTGCTCCGTCGCCTGCAGGGTGACCGGTCGGACGTCGACCGCAGCCGCGTCCTGGGTCTCGAGCGTGCTCGTCATCGGTGGAGTCCCTTCGTGATCTGGTCGAGCTGGAACCGCGACACCGCGTCGGCGTTCTCGTCCTCGGCGAAGACGCTCGACACCGCGACGGTGTCGTCACGGCCGGAGAAGCCCACGCGGTCGAGCGCGCGCCAGAACGCGTCGAAGTCGACGTCGCCCTGCCCGACCGGCAGGTGCTGGTGCACCCGGACCGGGTTGCCGGGCGGGTTCGTGATGTAGCGGAGGCCGTGCGAGCGACGGTGGTCGTACGCATCGGCCACGTGGACGAGTTGGAGGGAATCACCGGCGGCGTCGATGACCGCGTCCATGTCCCCGCCGTAGTGGAAGGTGTGGCAGGCGACGTAGACGAAGCCGACGCTCTTCGAGTTCAGCCCGCGGATCACCCGGAGCGCTTCGAGACCGTCCTCGACGAAGTCGTCGGGGTGCGGGTCGATGAGCACCCGGAGGTCCGCGTCCTCGATGATCGGCAGGAGCTCCTCCATCGCCCAGTAGAACTGTGCCTCGGACTCCTCGGCACGTTCGGGTCGACCGGAGAACTCGGTGTTGATGGTGTCCACGCCGAGCCGCTTGGTGATCTCGATGACGCGCTTCCACTGCTTGACGGCGGTCTCGCGCGTCTCCCGGTCGGGCCCGGACCAGCGGAGCACCGGCAGCACCGACGCCACCTGAACGCCGGCGTCGACGCAGGCTGCCGCGAACGCGTCGACGAGGTCGTCGTCCGCCTTCGGGTGCCGGTGGAACGGGATGAAGTCCCGGTGCGGGGTCAGCTGCAGGTACTCGTACCCCAGCTCGGCGACCTTCCGGGGGAACTCGAGCAGGTCGAGGTCGTGGTGGAACGGGGTCGGATCGAGGGCGATCTTCGGCACGGGCTACGCTCCCGCGAGGACGTCGGCCGGCGCGGCAGCCGCGTTGTAGAACGCCGGCTTGACCACCGCGTACTCCACGGGCTCGGTCACCCCGGACTGCTGCGCCCGGACGGCGACCTCGGCGACGACGGACGCCGTGTAGCCGTCCCAGGCGCTCGGCCCGTCGATGCCGCCGTCGCGAGCGGCGTCCACCCAGCGCTGCACCTCTTCGTCGTAGGCTGCCGCGAACCGTTCCTTGAACGACGGCGTGACGCCCTGACCGGAGACCCCGGCGGACACGATCGTCTGCGAGGTGTCGCGCCCGATGTAGGCGACGCCGGACTCGAACACGGCGTCGGTGGTCACCTGGTAACCGAACTGGGCGTTGACGTTGATCTCGACGATCGCCATCGTCCCCGACTCGGTCGTGAACAGCACGAACTGCGGCTCGGGCAGGTCGGCCGGTGCCAGCGAGTTCTTCCGCGGCTTCTTGACCTCGACGCTCGTGATCGCTTCGCCCGTGAGGAACGGGATGATGTCGATCTCGTGGATCACCGAGTCGTGGATGAGCATCGACTCGCTGAAGTTCGGTGGCGTGGTCGGGTTGCGGTGGGCGTGGTGCAGCGCGAGCAGAGCGCCGTTCGCGCCCGACTCCCGCAGCGCCTTGAGCTCCTGGTACCCGGCGTCGAACCGTCGCATGAACCCGACCTGGATCGTCGGCCGGCTGGCGTGCTCCTGCTCGAGCTGCACGATACGCAGGCTGTCCTCGGCACTCGTCGTCAGCGGCTTCTCGCAGAGCACGGCGAGACCGCGCTCGAGGGCGGTCACGAGGATCGGCTCGTGCAGGAACCCGGGCGTCGCGATGATGACACCGTCGATGTCGGTGGAGTCGAGGGCTTCCTCGAACGAGGCCGCGGTGATCGCACCCGGGGCCAGCGCAGCAGCGGCGGCGGCCCGGGACGCGTCCGGCTCGACGACCGCCACGACGTCGGCGTTCGAGATCTTCGCGGTGATGCGTCGGACGTGGTCCGCGCCCATCATGCCCGCGCCGACGACGGCGACGCGGAGGTTCTGCGTGGTGCTCATGACTGTCTTCCTCTGTGTGGTGGACGGTGTCGTGGTGACGGTGTCGTGGTGACGGTGTCGAGCCGACGGTGGCGTTCGCGACGTCAGTCGGTCCGCGCGGCCGCGGTCGAACCGAAGATGTGCTGGAAGGTGCGCTCGGCGATCGGCCCGGGGGCGTCGACGGAGCAGCCGTACATGTCCTGCTCGACGATGCCGAACACGTCCGGGTTGATGCGGGCGACGGCCTCGATGATCGGCGCGAGCGCCGGGGTCCCGTGCGGCGGCTCGGTCATGATGCCCTGCGACACCGCGGTGGCGAACGGCACGTCGTTCTTCAGCACGTCGAACAGCAGATCGGTGTCGACCTGCTTGAGGTGCAGGTACCCGATGCGGTCCGGGTGCTCGGCGATGAGCTTCAGGTTGTCGCCGCCGTAGTAGGCGAAGTGGCCGGTGTCGAGGCACAGGTTCGTGTACCGCTGGTCGGTGACCTCGAGGAAGCGCACGGTCTCCTTGAACGTCCCGACGTGGCTGTCCGCGTGCGTGTGGAACTGCTGGTGGACACCGAACTCCTCGAGCAGCGCCTTGCCGAGTCGGTCGTGCCCCGTGCCCAGGCGCTCCCACTGCTCGTCGCTCAGCGTCCGGGGCTCGAGGACCTCCTCGGTGGCGTCCGAGCGCCACAGGTCCGGGATGGTCACGAGGTGTTCCGCCCCGAGGGCCGCTGCGAGCCCGGCGACCGCGACGGCCTGGTCCCAAGCGCGCTGGAACTGGTCGTCGCCCTTGTGGAACCCGGTGAAGACGGTGCCGGCCGACAGCCGCAGTCCCCGGGACTCGAGCTCGTCGGACAGCTGCGCCGGGTCGGTCGGCAGGTAGCCGTACGGGCCGAGCTCGATCCACCGGTACCCGGCGGCCGCGGCCTCGTCGAGGAAGCGCTGCCACGGCACCTGGTTCGGGTCGTCCGGGAACCAGACGCCCCAGGAGTCGGGAGCGGTGCCGATGCGGATGCCGGCGGTGGTGGTGTCCTCGTCGGGGACCCCGGTGGGGGTGGCGGTGTCGGTCATGACGTCGCTGTCGCTTTCTGTCTCGGATCGGGTTCAGCCGAGCAGCGGACGCTGCGCGGCGACCTGCTGCTCGTACTCGGCGCGGGCGGCCTGCGTGCTGGGGAGCGTGGAGGTCTGTGCGACCGGCACGTCCCACCAGCCGTCGCCGTCCGGCGCGTACACCAGCGGGTCGGAGTTGATGTGCACGAGCGTGGTGTGCTGGTTCGCCTTCGCCTGGCGGAGCGCTGCGGTGAGGTCGGCGATGCTGTCCGGTCCGGGCTGCACCTCGATCACGTCGACGCCGTAGGACCGGGCGTTCGCAGCGAGGTCGACGGGCAACGGCTCGCCGTTGTCGAACGACTGCGTCTCGTCCAGGTAGCGGTACTTCGTGCCGTACCGCTCCGACCCCACGGTCTCCGACAGGTGGCCGATCGAGGCGTACCCGTGGTTCTGGATGAGCACCACGATGATCTTGATGCCCTCGGCGACGGCGGTCACGAGCTCCGTGTGCAGCATCAGGTACGAGCCGTCACCGACCATCACGATGGCATCGCGGTCCGGTGCTGCGCGGCGGACACCGATGCCGCCGGCGATCTCGTAGCCCATGCACGAGAAGGCGTACTCGACGTGGTAGCCGAGCGCGTCGCGGACCCGCCAGAGCTTGTGCAGGTCGCCAGGCAGCGAACCGGCGGCCTGGATGACGACGTCACGCGGATCGCTGGCAGCCTGGACGGCGCCGATGATCTCGGCCTGCCCGGGCAGATCGGCGCCGGACGGGGCGAACGCCTCGTCGACGATGGCGTCCCACTCGCGCTTCCGGTCCCGGATCTCGGCGACGTAGCCGGCGTCGACCGCGTACGACGAGTCGGCGGTGAGGGCCGCGGTCAACGCGACCAGGGCCTCCCGGGCGTCCGCGATCACCGGCAGCTGCGTGCCGTGCTTGTAGGCGTCGAAGGACGCCACGTTGACGTTGACGAAGGTGACGTCGGGGTCCTGGAAGGCCGTGCGGGACGCCGTGGTGAAGTCGCTGTACCGCGTCCCGATCCCGATGACCACGTCGGCCTGCGCGGCGACGGCGTTCGCGGCGGCCGTGCCGGTGGCCCCGATGCCGCCGAGGTACTGCGGGTGGTCCCAGACCAGGGACCCACCACCGGCCTGCGAGGTGCCCACCGGGATGCCCGTGGCCTCGACGAAGCGGCGGAGCTCGTCCTCGGCGCCGGAGTAGATGACTCCGCCACCGGCGACGATGACCGGACGCTTCGCCTGTCGGATCGCAACGACGGCACGCGCCAACGGGCCGGTCTCCGGGATCGGTCGCCGGATGTGCCACTCGCGGGGCTGCAGGAACGCGACCGGGACGTCGAGTTGTTCGGCCTGGACGTCCTCCGGCAGGGCGATCGTCACCGCACCGGTCTCGGCCGGATCGGTGAGGACCCGCATGGCCTGGAGCGCGATCGAGAAGAGCTGTTCCGGTCGAACGACCCGGTCGAAGAAGCGCGAGAGCGGACGGAACGCGTCGGTCACCTGGATCGACGTGTCGTGGGGCATCTCGATCTGCTGCAGCACCGGGTCCGTGGTCCGCGTGGCGAAGGTGTCCGAGGGCAGCAGCAGTGCCGGCAGCCGGTTCGTCGTGGCGAGCGCGGCGGCGGTGAGCATGTTCGCAGCGCCCGGCCCGACCGACGCCGTCGACGCGAAGGTCGCTCGACGGCGGTGCATCCGGGCGAACCCGACGGCCTCGTGCACCATCGCCTGCTCGTTGCGGGCCTGGTGGTACGGCAGCAGTCCGGGCTGCTCGACGTGCAGCTGCTTGATCGCCTGGCCGAGCCCGGCGACGTTGCCGTGGCCGAAGATCCCGAAGATCCCCGGGATCGTGCGCTCGCGGACGTCACCGTCCACCGTCCACTGGTTCGCCAGGAACTCGACGAGCGCCTGGCCGACGGTCATGCGGCGCGTCGTTCCGGGCTGGCGCTGTGTCGTGGTCACACGTCCTCCTTCAGGTAGGGCAGGCGGGGGTCGAGCGACTCGGACTCCCAGAGCTGACGGACCCACCCGTGGGCGGGGTCGTCGGTGATGTTCCAGACGCGTTCCGGGCCGGGCCCGGCCATCACGTTGAGGTAGTACATGTCGTAGCCCGGGGCGGCGACGGCGGGTCCGTGCCAGCCGTACGGCACGAGTGCGATGTCGCCCGTGCGGACCTGCCGGAACTCGTCGATCTGCCGGTCGTCCGAGGCCGAGGTCCGGTGCAGCGCGAACGGGTCGGCGTCGTCGGGAGCGACCTGCTCGGAGCCACGGGCGACGGCGGACTCGTAGTAGTAGATCTCCTCGAGCTCGGACTCCTGCCCGGGTCGTTCGGTGTCGTGCTTGTGCGCCGGCCACGACGACCAGTTGCCCGCGGGCGTGATCACCTCGCACACGATCAGCCGTGCGGCGTCGAGCGCCGCCGGGGTCCCGAAGTTGTGGACCTGCCGGCTCGACTGCCCGGCACCACGGAGTTCGACGGGCACGTCCTGCCGCGGGATGTACACCGGCGGCTCCACCACGTCGGTGGGGGCCTCGGCGACCGCGAGTCGGCCGGTGCCCGTGATCACCGCGGCGGTCCCCGAGCCGAGGTAGAGGACGTCCGTGGGGCCCTCGAAGACGCTCGTGCGACCCTCGAGCTCCTGCACCGCGTCGCCGTACCGCACGGTGAAGCTGCCGGCGAGCGGCACGACGATCCGTTCGACCGGGGCGGAGTCCAGCCGCAGCGAGCCACCGTCCGTCAGAGTCCCGGTCCGGAGGCCGGTGTGCGCCCAACCCGGCACCCGGCCGTCGACCACGTCGGTCCAGCCGTCTTCCGGCCGGCTGCCCCGCGGGTTGAACCAGTTGTCGGTCATCGTCGGATCAGCCGTTCGAGGGGAAGCCGAGGTTGATGCCGCCGTGCGAGGGGTCGAGCCACCGGGAGGTGATCGCCTTCTGCCGCGTGAAGAAGCTGACGCCGTCCGCGCCGTAGGCCTTGTGGTCGCCGAACAGCGAGTTCTTCCACCCGCCGAACGAGTAGTAGGCCACCGGCACCGGAATCGGCACGTTGATGCCGATCATCCCCACCTGCACGTCCCGCTGGAAGCGCCGGGCGGCGCCGCCGTCGTTCGTGAAGATCGCGGTGCCGTTGCCGAAGGCGCCCGAGTTGATGAGCTCCAGGCCCTCTTCGTAGGTGGCGACCCGGACGACGGCGAGCACCGGACCGAAGATCTCCTCAGTGTAGACGCGGCTCGAGGTGGGCACCTCGTCGATGAGCGTCGGGCCGAGCCAGAAGCCGTTCTCGTCGCCGTCCGGACGGACGGTGCGGCCGTCCACCACGATGACCGCACCGTCCTGCTCTGCGACCTCGATGTACGAGGCGACCTTGTCCCGGTGCTGCTCGGTGACGAGTGGTCCCATGTCGCAGCCGCGGCGGCCGTCACCGATGCGCAGCGTGGCGGCGCGCTCGGCGATCTTCGCGACGAGCTCGTCGGCGACGGGCTCCACCGCGACGACGACCGAGATCGCCATGCAGCGCTCCCCCGCTGAACCGAAGCCCGCGTTGATCGCGTTGTCCGCGACGAGGTCGAGGTCGGCGTCCGGCAGCACCAGCATGTGGTTCTTCGCGCCGCCGAGGGCCTGCACGCGCTTGCCGTGCTTCGTCCCGGTCTCGTAGACGTACTGCGCGATCGGGGTCGAACCGACGAACGAGATCGACTCGACGTCGGGACTGGTCAGGAGTCCGTCGACCGCGACCTTGTCGCCGTTCAGGACCGTGAACACCCCGGGCGGCAGTCCGGCCTCGGTGAACTTCGACGCCAGCCAGATGGCCGCGGACGGGTCCTTCTCGCTCGGCTTCAGCACGACGGTGTTGCCGGCGGCGATGGCGATCGGCAGGAACCAGAGCGGCACCATCGCCGGGAAGTTGAACGGGCTGATGATCCCCACGACTCCGAGCGGCTGTCGGATCGAGTACACGTCGATGCCGGTCGACACCTGGTCGGAGAACTCACCCTTGAGCAGCTGCGGGATGCTCGTCGCCAGTTCGACGACCTCTTGCCCACGGGCGATCTCGCCCAGAGCGTCGGAGACCACCTTGCCGTGCTCGCTCGTGATGATCTCGGCGAGTTCGGCCTTGTCGCGGTTGAGGACCTCGCGGAACGCGAACATGATCTGCTGGCGCTTGGTCAGCGACAGCTCACTCCACGCGGGGAAGGCGGCCTTCGCGCTGGCGATCGCCGTCCGGATCTCCTGCTCGTCTGCGAGGGCGACCTGCTTCGTCACGACTCCGAGGGCGGGGTCGTAGACCGGCGCGGTGCGTCCGGACGTGGACGCGACGTGCGCGCCGTCGATCCAGTGCCCGACGACCGGGCTGTCGGTGCTGGTGGAGTCGGACACGGTCGTGGTGGATCCCGTGGTGGTCATGCGTTGCTTCCTTCCGAGACGGGCTCGTTGATGCTCGCGGAACCGACGGGGTCCGCAGAGGAGTCATGGGGATCTGTGGAGAGACCCGTGTGCTGGGTCCCGCTGTGGACGAGCCCCGCGGCCACGTCGACCGCTCCCGCCACGTCGCCGTCCGACGGGTAGAGGAGCGTCCTGCCGACGACCAGGCCGCGGACGCCCGGCAGCGCGAGGGCATCGGCCCACTTCGCGTAGGTCTCGAGCGGACGGGACGCCGGGTCACCGCCGAGCAGGAGTGTCGGCAGCGTCGTCGCGGCCATCACCCGCTCCATGTCGTCGACGACCGGGATCTTCAGCCAGCTGTACGCGCTCGACTCGCCGAGGCCCGCGGCGATCGCCATCGAGGTGATCACCGCCTCCGCCGACAGGTCGTTCACGACCGTGCCGTCACGACGGTCGGACATGAACGGCTCGAGCATGATCGGCAGGCGGCGCGCGGCCGACTCCGTCACGGCCCTCGCGGTGGCCTCCAACGTCGGCGCGGTGCCGGCGTCGGACAGGGCCACGCGGATGAGCAGCTTCGCGAAGTCGAACCCGGAGTCCGCGATGGACGCTGCCGAGTACGCCGTGTAGCGGTCGTCCATCTCGAAGGTCGCTCCGCGAAGTCCTCCGCGGTTCATCGACCCGACGACCACCTTGTCGTCGAGTGCCCCGAGGAGCGCCAGGTCCTCCAGGATGTCGGGGGTCCCGAGCACCCCGTCGACACCGGGGCGGCCGAGGGCCACGACGAGGCGTTCGAGCAGGTCGTAGCGGTTCGCCATCGCGGCCGGGTCGTCCCGCACCGCGAGCGCGCCACGGGCGGGGTGGTCCGCTGCCACGATGAAGAGCTTGCCGTCCTCGCCCAGGAGGGGGCGCCTCCGTCGCGATGCGAGCACCGAGGCGATCCGCTCGGGGTGACCGGCGCGCGTGTCACGCAGGCGGTCGAAGTCGGAAGTGGTCAGCTCAGGCACGGAGAGCCTCCTCGGTGCTGGTTCCCTCGGTGTTGGTTCCCTCGGTCGCCGTGCCCTGCGTCGGGTTGCTCCGCAGGAAGGCGTCGATCTCGTCGCTCGTCGGCATCGCCGTCGAGCACTCGAACCGGGTCGCGACGATCGCGCCGGCCGCGTTCGCGAACGACAGGATCCGTTCGAGCCCCCAGCCCCGCAGCAACCCGTGGGTGAGCGCGCCCCCGAAACCGTCGCCGGAGCCGAGCCCGTTGACGACGTCGACGTGGTGCGGACGGACCTCGACGAACTCGTCACGGGTCTTCGCCAGGACGCCCTTGGGCCCCTGCTTGACGATCGCGATCTCGACCCCGCGCTCCAGCAGGGCGTCGGCTGCGCGCACCGGGTCGGTCTCACCGACGGCGACCTCGCACTCCTCGCGGTTGCCGACCGCGACGGTGGCGTGCTCGAGGGCGACGGCGACCTCCCGCGTGGCGGCGGCCGGGGTGGACCAGAACATCGACCGGTAGTCGAGGTCCAGGACGGTGTGCACCTTCGTGGTGTGCTCGGACGCGCTCCGTGCCGCGTACGCGACGTGGTGCGCGGTCCGGCTCGGTTCTTCGCTGAGTCCGGTGACGGTCGTCCAGAACACCCGCGCCCGCTCGATCTCGTGCAGCGGCAGGCTCTTCGCGGTGATCATCAGGTCCGGCGCCTTGGGCGCACGGTAGAAGTAGAGCGGGAAGTCGTCCGGCGGGAACACCTCGCAGAACGCGACCGGTGTGTTCAGGCCGTCGACCGTGGCGACGAAGTCGTTGGCGACACCGAACTCGGGCAACGTGCGGGCGATGTACCGGCCGAACGGGTCGTTGCCGGTGCGGGTGATGACCGCGGTGTCCGCGCCGTGCCGGGCCGCCGCGATCGCGACGTTCGTGGCGCTGCCGCCCACCGACTTCGAGAACGTCTCGACGTCTTCCAGGGGGCCGGTCTGCTGCGGGTAGATGTCGACGCTGACGCGTCCCATCGTGATCACGTCGTAGGCGTGCGGTGCTTCGATCGTCATGCGACAGCAGGACCTTCCGTGCGGCTTCATCGTCGGACGAGCACGACTGTACACGACCCTTGGCCTAATGTCATGACATGGTTTCGTGACGGCCCTCGCCATGGCGTCGGACGGGAGGCCCGGTGTCGGTGGGTCCTGCCAGGGTCACGTCATGCAGATCCTCGCCCTGGTCATCGGCCTCGTGCTCGGCGCCCTCGTCGGTGCACTCGTCGCGTGGGCGCTCGCCAAGTCCCGTGCCGGCGTCGACGCAGCGGTCGCCCGCGCCACCGCCGAGGCGCTGCGGTCCCAGCTCGAGGAGTCGCGGAACGACGCTGACGACCGGCTCGATGCGCAGGACACGCAGTACCGACGGCAGGTCGACTCCCTCGAGCGCCGATCCGCCGAACTCGAGCACCTCGTGCAGCGGTTGCACGGTGCGGAGTCCGCTCGGGCGCAGGACGAGTCGAAGGTGCTCACGGCGCTGAGCCCGGTCGCCGACACCCTCCAGGTGATGCGCGAGAAGATCGCCGAACTCGAACGCTCCCGCAGCGAGCAGTACGGCGCGATCTCGGCCCAGCTCCGGTCCGCCGCCGAGTCCGAGGAACGGCTCCGAGCGACCGCCGAGACCCTCGCCGGTGCCCTGTCGTCGAACAGCACCCGCGGGGTGTGGGGCGAGACGCAGCTCCGCAACGTGGTCGAGGCGGCCGGTCTGCTCGAACGCGTCGACTTCGACGTGCAGTCCGCCGTGACCACCTCCGCCGGCGCTGCTCGACCGGACATGATCGTGCACCTGCCCGGCGGCAAGTCGATCGCCGTCGACGCCAAGGTGCCCTTCGCCGCGTACCTGCAGGCGTCCGAGATCCCGGCCAGTGCCACCGGCGCCGAGGCTGCGCGTCGCGACCAGCTGATGGCGCAGCACGTCAAGGCGCTCCGGGGCCACGTCGACGCCCTCGCCGCGCGGGAGTACTGGTCCGGTTACGACGCCTCACCCGAGCTGACCGTGGCGTTCATCCCGTCCGAGTCGCTCATCGCCAGTGCGCTCGCCGCCGACCCCGGGCTGCTCGACCACGCCTTCCGGAAGCGCGTGGCGCTGGCGTCCCCAGTGACGCTGTGGTCGGTACTGAAGACCGTGGCGTTCTCGTGGCAGCAGGACGTCGTCACGCAGGAAGCCCGAGAGCTCTTCACGATCTCCCGCGAACTGCACGGGCGACTGGCGACGATGGCCACCCACGTCGACAAGCTCGGCCGGTCCATCCGGGGCAGCGTCGTCGACTACAACCGCTTCGTGGGCTCGCTCGAGCGGCAGGTGCTGCCGAGCGCCCGACGGCTGTCACTGCTCGACGAGTCCAAGGTGATCGCGGACCCGACGAGCATCGAGGACGAGCCGCGGCTGCTGACGGCGCCGGAGCTCGTCAGCGCGACGGAGGACTGAGCGCGGCGGCGCGACGCCCGCGGCGGGTGCCGTTGCCCGGTGCCGTTGCCGGCCGGCCCAGCACAACAGGAACCCGCTCGAACCACGGGATGCCGTGGCGCGAGCGGGTTCCCGTTGTGCGCAGCTGATCGGCACCGCGGGCCGCACCGGCAGCCGGTGGCGGGGCGGCCCGCGGTGC